>JADFXS010000243.1 GCA_015233515.1 Deltaproteobacteria bacterium
TCGAGGCGCGTAACTCCTGGCTGCAACGCTCGTTTCCCGATTTTGGCTCCTCGACGTATGGTGAATACGCCTGCGGGCCAAAATCGGTCCAACTTCGCGTTTCGCCTAGGATTTACGCGCCCTATCCGCGATTTGATGGTGGATTTAGGAGGAACTGCCGCCCGGTGCCGTCAATTAATATTTCATTTATGAAAGTTTACTTTTCATGATGTCCTCTTTGGACTAAAAGCCTAAAGCCCTAACGCATCGTCCAGACAACTTGCGGTTCCTTGCTCCAGTGACAGACACCGTCCGGCCTTGCAAAACCTCGAAGTGGGGATGCGCCGCCTAAACGGCAAAACTGCTGAAGAAATTCGGACGAACAGGTATGACAACGCCTCTTCACGGCTCAATTTCTTTGAAAGCGCAAGGTCCGGCGACCACGCATTTGCCGCAGACGTCCGCCGCCGTTCCTCTTTCGCTCAGATACTCCAGGTTGGCCAGAATATTTTCATTGCATTTGAAGCGGTCAAAATCGTCCGTCGTCAAGGCTGAGACCGGGCAGGCTTTAATGCAGGCTTGGCAGCTTCCGTTTTGGTAATACAAGCATCGTTCTTCCTCGGATCGTTCACTGACTGGCAGCTCGGCCGAGGTAAAAACCGTTCCATAGCGGCCGGCGCCGCCCAGCCTGGTGATCAACATTCTATTCAGCCCGAAACGGCCCAAGCCGGCCACAAATGCGGCGCTGCGATGCGACCAGCCTGCTTTCAAGGCTTCCTGATCATAGGTATGAGTCGCCGGAACCGAGCCGCTGTCGGCTCCCCGGCTGATCAGAAACTCGCCGAGGCTCATATTGATGTGATTTATCAGCGCGTTAGCGGCCAAATAAGATCGGACCCAAAGTTCCGATACAGGCCCGTCACCTTTGTTGGCTTGAACGATCATTTTCTGAAAAGGGATAAAAAACGAGATAACGGTTTTAGCGCTTGGCAGAAAATCCTTTGGGCGTTGATGGGGCGGCCCGACTATCTTCACTATCTGGTCGTATAAAGGATCGTCCGCCGAGGAAAAAGCGACCAGCGGCGTCCGGAAGTATTCCCGTCCTTCTGCCCGGGCCGCGCTTTCTTTAATAAAGGTTTCAATAGCAGTGGTTAAATTACAATCCATGATTCTCTCCTGACGTTTAAAATGCTGAAAATCTGAAACCGGTTTTCAACACCCGTTTTTTGAAGCGGATTGGCCTTCAATCCGCCTTGCGTTTGTCGTCGGCTCGTATGGAGTTTGGGCCCGGTTCGATTAATTTGGCAACCGGAACGCCGGCCCAACCATGACCATGCCGGTGACTCCCCCCCTGTCCCCAATATCCATGCCAACAGATTTGCCGCCAATGCCAAAAACCGTGCGCAAGGTTAAAATAGAACCGGAAACCACGGTGCAAGTATTGGTTTGCCCTTGATGCCCTCCATTGGATTTCAAACCGGCCTCCATTGGCCGCTTATGTGGAAATTGTTTAAATCATACGCCTTATAATTTGTAAAATTAATTATTGACCAATGATAATTAGTTTTGTTAATAAGGCAAAAAGGAGGGCCAATTATGAAGGCTTCATCTATCGCCGCTCTTGCTGACAGGCGTATAACTCTTGAACATTTAAGAGCTTTCGTGGCTGTGGCCGAAACCGGAAGCTTTCAAAGCGCCGGTCGGGAAATCTACCGTTCGCAGTCGGCAGTGACCCAAAGTCTCCAGAAGCTGGAGGAATATCTGAATTGCCAATTGCTGGAAAGACGACAAGGCCATGTCTTGGGCCTGACCAAGCCTGGAGTAAGGCTTTTACCGGAGGTCAAGGAGATACTTGGCCGATTGGACAATGTGGTAGGTAATCTTCAAAGGCCGGAATTGAAGGGCCATATCGCCCTGGGCATTCCCGACAGCTTCAACACCAATCAGATTCAGAGCGCGGTAGCCAGATGCACTTCCATGAACAAGGAGCTGAAAGTTCAGGTGACCGCCGGCTTGTCCGCCGATTTAGCGGAAAAACTGGAACAGGGCCTGCTCGATGTGGTTATTCTGCAGCAGCACTGCAACTATGCCGCCCCTCACTGCCCGTCGTATCAGCATGTTTTGCTGGAAGAACGTTTACATTGGGTGACCGACAATTGGGATAATTATCGACATTTGGACGAGCTGCCTTTAATAACCTTCTCCGAAGGCTGCACATCATACCGAAGCGCGGCCTTGGAAGCTCTGGCCAAAGCCGAAAAGCCATATTATTTTTCGTTCGTCAGCGGGTCTTATGAAAGCATCCGCAAGGCCATATCCTCCGGATTCGGGGTCGGAGTGCTTCCCGAAAGTGAAGTTGGCGAAAAACATGTCATCCTGACCGCTGAGGAGGGCTTCCCTGAACTGCCGATAGTATATGTTCTTTTGCAGACCAAATCTGAAAGCCGGGTAATCCGGCAGTTTTGCGATATGCTGAAAAGCCTGCCGGACTTCAGCCGCAAGCAGCGGCTTGATTCGCAGCCCAAATCAGGACCATACGCCGCCCTGGCTTGATGATGCTCGAATGAGCAGCAAATGGAGTAAGGGAGTCCTATCAATTCGTAAAAGTGACGGTCGTTGAAGAAAATGGCTTGAGGCGAAGGTCGTAGAGTATGAAAGCCACCTGGTAGTTGCCCGCCGTAAGTGTGGTTCGGTCAAAGACAAGCCCGGATTCGGGAACGACGAATTTTTGTTCGGATTTGTTCCGTTTTCCAACTCCATCGTCGGTCTCGAAATCCAGCGGCCAGATTTCGGCGCCGGCCTCAAGCCTGCTATAAGTATAGGCCTGATTGTTCAGGCCAAGGGGCTGAAAGCCCAGTTCTGTGGTTTGGCCGGTCGCATAATCATGGCGCAAGAAGTATATTCCTTTGTTGTAGATGCCTTTATATTTTACATACATCGGTATCTTAAGCGTTACCCCCGCCTCTGTCGACGGCTCAGCCATAATCGAAACGGGAAGGCCATTTAACGTAAACCATCGGCCATCCCATGAATATTCAAGCTTGTTCGGGAAGGAACTCCAGAGTGGCTGGTGGCCGTAATACAGGCCATTTCCGTCGGTCATGGCCAGGTACGCCTGTTCGTAATAGGCGTTGAGAGGCGTGATATCGGCCGAAACCGTGTTTCCGACCACGAGCGGAGTCGAAATCACTAAATTCGGTACGCGGGATTGTCCGAAGCTGGCGAACTTTGCCACCAGAGCTTGATATTCGGGCACAAAAGGAAATGAGGCATAGAGTTCCAGATTGGCATCGGACCAGATCCCTATACTGGGGAACATGAGGCTTAGCCCCCAGGTTCTTCCCATGCGAAGTGGACCGGCTACCTTATAAACCACCGCGTTCTTCACAGCGGCAACCAAATCTGATGTTTGGGGCGCTTGAAGCGCCTCACGTTCCACCAGGTCGACTAGATCGGTCATGTCAGGAACATTGGTTAATTCCAAGTTCGAAGTGTAAAAATCCAAGCTCCGGGAACGAGCAAAGGCCAGTTCCTCCCAAGCGGACAATCCATTGGCCGCCAGTGATTCCCGCTGCCATTTGGAGAAAGAACCCAGGGCGGCGGACACTTGAGGAATCTTGGCCAGTTCGGTTATGGAGAAGGTTACCGCATCATTCTCTTTCGCTCTGACGTTTTTGGCATAATACCCATCGGCCAGAGCTTGGCCGATGGCTGCGCCGTCACTTTTCGGATTGGCTGCGATGTAATTGAGCAGCGCTTGCCAGTCCCAGCCTGTTCCTGGTTCGATATCTTCAGAAGCAGCCAGATACTTCGCATAATCCTTGAAGGTAAAAGCGACTTCCAGGGTTGACATCAGACAAGCGTCAAAACCGATTAGCTCAAAGGGTCTGCCGGTTTTAATCACGGCATCTCCCACGCCTTTGCGCAAGTCGTTGATATTCATCGACTTGGCGACAGGAAAGGAAGGGTCTTGGTTTCCTGACAGATTCCAATTCCCGCCAAATCCTCCCAGGGCACCCCCGCCGTGATCCCACAAGACGAGAAGGTAACGGTCCGCCGGATAGGAAGTTTGGGCCCAGATAATAAAATCTGTCAGCACTTCCGGGTTGCCCATATCCAGATTGCCAAGGTCCTGCAGCTCCGTTAGGATTTTATTGCGTAGGAGATGGCGCTTAACCGTGCGCCAGCTTTTGATCGGATCAGTTTCAACCGCCTTGTCCGCAGCGCCCGTGGTCAGAATGACAGTCAGCAAAGGCGAGCCGGTCGCCGTTAACATTTCCTTGATGTTGCCAAGGCCTTGGGAATGTGTAGCTTCGAGATCGGTGCCTTCCATGTAGACCAGGACGGTGGTAGTGCTTGAGGAAAGCAGCCCGCTCGTATCACTACCGCAAGCAACCATGATAAGGAAGAAGAACAACACCATCAGCTTTGAAAAAATATTTTTCATAGGGCGTGTCCGCTCCTTTCAAGGGATAGAAAGTGGCCTTCAGGACACGGGGGAATGTACTACCCACAAATATGCTTTTATTGCAACAAATATTACCTAGTGTCAGCAATTCTGCAGAATAAACTCATTTGGAAATTAGTGTCTCCAAGCCAAACCTGAAAAATATTCAGTTAAAATGTTTAAATAATAAGGCATTTGCCTAAAATATTGTATATGCCCAATAAATGATGCAATATCAGGTAGTTCAACATGGAAAAGGACTTGACAACAATCGAAAAACACTTCTTCAAACTGACCGAACCGAGAGAATCAAACAAAAATCATAAATTCAACCCAACTCTTTACGCTTCAACCGCACTGCTACTCAAATAATGATTCGCCAACCGGTCCATCTGTAATTTTTTATGACCAAGTGTTAAATGTGTGTACCGATCGGTCATGGCCAAATCACGATGGCCGATGAGTTCTTATACCCGTCTTCAACAGGTGCAATCGCACAAGTGACAATTTTCAAATAAAATCAAG
>JADFXS010000244.1 GCA_015233515.1 Deltaproteobacteria bacterium
GTTACATATTATTTTGGGGCTTTTTTTTATCGCCTTGGGGATTTGGGGACTGTTCGACGAATATTATTATGTCGCGGATTTCGTAAAAGGCGGACTGCCCATTTTTCTGATGATAGCTGGATTGATCGCGACCTTGGCCGGATTTGTTCCGCCTAGACCAAAGGAGAATTCGGATGAGCTTGGATGAATTGAAAGGCGAAGGCCTGAAAGAGCCGGAGATCGAGGAAGGCGACATTGATGAAGAAACGCCTCGGGTCCGCGAGAAAAATAAATCTTCGAAAGTGACCCGCCGAAGCGCCGCCGGGGACAAAAAACCGGAACCGCCGGGCAGACGGAAGAGGATGCCGAGCCGTCGACCATTTATTATCTCCATGCCTTTTTGTTGATGGGCGGCCGTATTTTGGGTCGAGTTCTGGATGCCTACAATACTCTGTTTGAGCTGACGTCTAAGGACAAGGCCAAAGTGTACCGGAATATCAGCAACCACTACCTCAAGAAGGGCCTGCCTGATAAAGCCTTGGAATATCTCAGGGAGTGGGTGAAAAACGACCCGACGACCTCGGAGGCCCATTACCAATTGGGCATCGGCTATGTCATGGCGGGCATGCCGGAAAAGGCCATCGCCTCTTTTAACAAGGTCCTGAATTTAAACTCGGCCCATTTAGGGGCTATTTACCGAAAAAGCGCTATCCAACTTAAAATGAAAAATTTTCAGGCCGCCATTCCTGGTCTGGAAAAGGTGATCACGATTAAACCGGAAGAAGCTAAAGCCTATTATTTATTGGGTATCGCGTACGACGGCGCCGGGCAGGTGGATGAAGGGATCAAGGCCATGCAGAAGGCGGCGGAGCTTGACCCCCATGAAATCAAGTATCAGCAACATTTGGGTTTCATGTGCGTCCGGAAGGATGATCATCAGAAAGCAGCCGAGTATTTTTCCAAGGTCATGGAGATGGAGCGGGATCTGGAAGAGGAAGAGTAACAAAGCGAGGATGACGAAAGAAGTGGTAAGGATAAATCCTCGCCCGTCGGCTTGGGTGTTGCTTATCGTGGGTATATTCATCCTGAGTCAGGTTCTTTATTTTCATGATGCCGACTCCGGGAATCCGGTATATTACGAAACCACCATCAAAGGCATAATCGAAGCGAATTGTGCCCGGTGTCACGGCGGCCCGGTCAGGAACCTTATGGATTACGATGCGGTCAAGGTTTACGTGGACAACGGCTTGCTGTCCGCCATGGTCCAGGGGCCCATGGCCCAGTTCGCGGGCAACGACAGTTCCACTATCCTGGACTGGATTGATAAAGGCGCCCCGGAAGGTAAATCTTCCGCGACCACGGCCGGTTTCAGGGCGGCGGCCGGTTCCGGAGCTCCGGCCGATTCACCAAATAACATTACCTATAACCAGACGGTGAAGTTCTTGATTGCCAAGGAATGCGCCCGATGTCATTCCGGCCCTTTTCGGAACTTAACTACTTATAAGGCTGTCAAGCAGTATGTGGATAACGGACTGCTGGAAATCCTGATGCGACCGGGAGGACAGATGCACCGGTTTGCCGGCCCGGACAGCCGATATTTTCTGGCCTGGATCGAGCAAGGGGCCCCACGGTGAGCAAGTTTAAGTGGGGCTGTTTGTGTGGATATTTATCCATGAATTTTATTTCAGGTCGTGGGAAGCGGGGCAAAATGACATGAGTAGAAACAGGGTCGATCAAATGGAATTATCACCACGAATTCCGGGGAAAACAGAGACCGCCTTTCGATGAAATCCGAAATGACTAAACTTTGCCCATAGTTGCTTCAAACTGTTCTCCCCCGGTGTTTCGGTGATAATTTTTGAATTAATTGTCCCTAAGTGCAGGGAAAACTAAACATGGCTGACAGATTTGAGAATCAATTCACAATGCATACAATAAAGAGGGTCGGATATGAGAGCTAAGCACATCGCTGGCGGGTTGGTCTCCTTCGGGTTGGGGTTGTTCCTGGCTTTCCTCTACAGCCCCCAAGTGGTGGAATTCATCAAAGCGGCCATCCAGCCGGTCCTGATATTGATAGGGCTGATGGCCCTGGCCGCGGTGGTCTTCGGTCGGACGACCTTCAAGAAAGTCAACCTGGCCTTAGCCGTGGTGACTTTAGCGCTAGGCTTCTACGGCCTTTATGACGAGTATTACGCGGTCAAGGACTTTTTCAGCGGTTTCATTACGATATTGTTGTTGGTCATGGGTTTCGTATCCGTGGCTCACGGCATCAAACGGCTGATATGAGAACATTTTATCGGAAATAAGGGCAGGATTTATGGACAATCGTCGCATCAGCCAGATTATTAATTATGCTTACGGCCGGCGATATAGTTTGGATCAGACTCCGGCTCCGGTCCCGGTCGGTCGGACTCGGCGCGCCCTCGAAAGTGTCCGACCTTTAGCCGCGGTTATATTTCAGCGGCGGTTTCAAATTACCGTTACGGTCTTATTGATCATCTTAACGGCAGCCACAATATATTATTACAACATTTTAGTGATGGCCGAGCAGAATATGCAGGCCGCCACTAACAAGGTCAGCGCCCTGATGCAACGTCGGGATAACCTATCCGTCAATCTGTCCAAGGCGGTCCGGGACTATTCAGAACACGAACGCAACATTTACTTGACTTTGCTCATGCTCCGTTCCGGCATGCCGATGGACGAGGTCAAAAAGGGCAAATTGCAGGATCTTCTCAAGAGCCTGCCTACCCCGGATAAAGATGCTCCGGTCAACTCCAAAAACATCCCCATTACCCAATGGGACCGTTTGCTGGCCGTGTCGGAAAGTCATCCGGAAATGAAGTTATCCGCCAATTTTCTTAACATGATGACCGCCTTGACCGAAGTAGAGAAGGACCTGGCCCAGGAAAGAATTAGACATGCGGATGTGACCAATGTCTATTCTACCTGGGTGGCTCAATTTCCGAGCAACCTTTTCGCCGTCATTTTCGGCTTCAAACCGGTGACCTACTCACCGCCTTTAGAAGACAGCAAAGCTTTCAAACCGATCAGCTACTAACCGTCGGGATGGGATAATTTGAATTGAATCGATCCACCGCCACCAAGACTTTTAATATTTTCGGTCATTCGCCCTGGAAAACAAAGATGGCGACCCTGGCTGTCTTGATAGTCGTATCAGTCCTGTACGCGTACTATTCCGACTACAATCTGGCCACGGGTACGGGCAATCTGTGCATGCTCCTCTTTCTGGCGGCCAATATCTACTTTCCGGCTAAAAGGATTCGACTGAAATACAACGTCAAGAATGTGCAAGGCCAGTTCAACAAACTTCTTGTCTACCACATCTGGCTCAACACTTTTTCCTTTGTGGTCGCCTGTATTCATTGTTACGTGACTTTATGGTCCAACAACTGGTTGTTGTTGGCCCTGGGTCTGATGGGTTGGCTGACCTTCGGGGGCTTTCTGATGTGGACCAAGTATCCTCCGGATAAGGCCAAGAAAGGCCTGTTCATATTGCACACGCAGCAGGTGTTGTTTTTTCTCATGATTCTGGCCATGCTCAAAGGGCATTATGTCATCTGAACCTGGTTTGAGGGAGGTTAGGCGTTGCTGGTCATCCGATTGATAGGACTCATCATTGTCGTAGGGATAGCGCTTTTGGCCGGCTACCTGGTCTTGGGGGCGTCAAGTATCCAAGCCCAGATAGAAGCGGAAAAGAACAAAACGACCGATACGGATGAATCAACCGACACGGAAAAATCATGAAATACAAGGCCTGTGAAAGATGCGCCCGTTCCGTGGGCATGGTCAATGTGTATGGCAATATTGCGATGATATTGGTCAAGGGCTATCTGGGGGTAGTGGGCGGGAGCAAAGCTCTGGTCGCCGACGCCGTTCATTCATCAGCCGACCTTTTGGCCACCATCGTAATGATTATCGGCTTGAGGATTTCCAGCCGGCGGGCGGATGGAAAATACCCGTATGGATATGGGAAGTCCGAATATATCGTGGCCATAGCCATTTACCTTTTCTTGTTCGTTATCGGCATATACATTTTGCTGGACGGTATTTTGATTATCGTCAGGGGACATCTGGTCACACCGTGTTTTTCCGCGGCCTGGGGGGCTTTTTTATCCATCACCATCAACGAATTGTTGTTCAGGCAGAGCTTGTGCGCCGGAACCCAGATCGACAGTCCATCCATACTGGCCAAGGCCTGGGAGACCCGTTCGGACGTACTTTCGTCCATAGCGGTCCTCGTCGGCATCCTGGGGTCCATGCTGGGTTTCCATTTCATGGACCCCCTGGCGGCCATTGTCGTGGGAATAATAATCTTAAAAATTTGCATCGAATCTATTAGAGAGTCGGTCTATCAACTGATGGACCACGCGCCGGAGGAAGAATTGGTTGACGGTATCCATGAAGCCTTAGCCAAGGTTCCGAACATAGTCGGAATCCGGAAAGTGATGGCCAGGGAGATGGGCCAGTCCATGGAAGTGGAAGTCAGGCTGGATGTTTCCGCGACCATCACCGTATCCCAGGGCGAAGAAATCAAAAAAGCGGCGACTCGGGCCGTGGCCGGAGCGATCAAACGGCAATCCATTGTCCGAGTCAACCTATTACCAGCAGCAGGATGAGGCCCAATATGGCTACTAAGAAACCAGTCGACGCTTTTTGCATGATCCATTTCAAACCGGCCATCATAGTCCTGGCCGCCCTGGTGGTGGTGGTGGTGGCTTGGTCGGCTTGGCATTGCGCCTACGGTCCAACTCATATGCCATCATTGGCCTTGGCCGCGGCCACCGCGCCGTCCGGCCCTCCAATCGGCGTCAAGGACAAGATGCTCCATCCCTACTGGGGCAATTGCAACAAGTGCCACGTAACCGTTGATGCGGCCAAACCGGTTTCCAAGGTGATGACCGGCGCCCCTATTTCCATTAAACAAGCCATGACCCACAAGTA
>JADFXS010000245.1:0-3053 GCA_015233515.1 Deltaproteobacteria bacterium
ACGTCGATCGGATGTCCATCCTTCTGATCGGTCAGAACGGCGACTTCAACTTCCGGGGAAACAGAGCCTAGGGTGAACTTCAAGGCGAAACGGTCCAGTTGAGCCTCGGGCAGGGGATAGGTGCAGCGCGACTCCACCGTATTCTGAGTGGCGATGACCAGGAATGGATCAGTCAATTGGTATAATCGGTCGTCGATACTGACTTGGTCTTCGGCCATGGCTTCCAGAAGGGCGGATTGGGTCCGGGGTGAGGCCCGATTGATTTCGTCGGCCAACAGGATGTTGGCGAATATCGGACCGGCGTGGAAATGGAAAGCTTTGTCCTTGGGATCGAAAATAGACACGCCCAGGATGTCCGATGGCAAAAGGTCCGGAGTAAATTGGACTCGCTTGAAAGCGGCCGCCACGGACAAGGCCAAAGATTTGGCCAAGGTGGTTTTGCCGGTGCCGGGACAGTCTTCCAGCAGAACATGCCCGGCTCCGGCCAGTCCGGCCATCAGCTTGCGGATAGCGGCGGTCTGTCCGCGCATCACCTTGTTGATATTGGCCATTATGGCCAGGTATGTATCTCGGGGGGACAATGGAGTTGGGGGCATAAGCATCTCACCACTGACGGTTATTGATCAATACGTTGTGAACGGTCTGGAAGGCAACCCAACACGAACCGGGCGGTCCATGGCCTGAAACGTCTAACTATCAGGTCCTGATGAGGGTTATGGTTCGGCAATCTATCTCGTTCCGCCGGCCGCGCCGGCTTTTTTGACCATATCAAAATTTTGGCTCTTGACAAGCCGATTCTATAGGTATATTTTGTTAACACTATGAACGAAAATACTACTAATAATCAAGACGCCGTGCTCGAATATCAGGCCCAAAGATTCCGAGACCTCCTGGGAGAAATGTTTCACTGCTGTGACGATCGAATGGCTTTCGAATCTAAGCGGATCGGTTTGCCGGTGGCGGAAATGGAATGTCTCCTTCTTTTAGCCGGTGAACGCTATCTGACCGTTAAAGGTCTATCCAAAAAAATGGATGTGGCTAAAAGCCGGGTGACCAAAATCCTCGATAACCTTTGCGCCAAAAAGCTGGCCAACCGTATAGACGATCCCATGGACGCCCGGGTGAAATTGATCAGCCTGACTTCGACCGGACTGACCAAGTCGGCGGAAATCGATAGCCTGCTCAAGGAGAACCATCGTTATGTTCTGATGGAGCTGGACCACGAAGACAGGAAAAGCGTGCTTTCATCCCTGGAAAAACTTCGGGGGGGCCATGGAAAATGCCAAACGGAAACTGAATATCGGTGTTTTTTCCGAGTCTTGATTTAGTGGGGCAAATTTTTGTTTTAATGGTTAATAGTGTTAACAATTAATTGATCGGGATGTAGATATGCCGGAAGAAATGGTTAAATTAGAGGACCTGCGACAACAGGTCGCCGACCTGCAAGCTCAATTCGAAACCTTGAAGCAAAGTGCTCCGGAAGACAAACTGGCCATGGTCGTCTTCAGCGGGGACCTGGATAAGATTCTGGCTGCTTTTGTCATCGCCACCGGAGCCGTGGCCATGGGCATGGATGTGGTTATGTTTTTTACTTTTTGGGGCACTTCGGTCCTGAGGGACAAAAACAAATCCGCCGGAGAAAAGGATTTTATGGGCCGGATGTTCGGAACCATGCTCCCCAAGGGGGCAACCGCGGTCAAACTGTCCAAGATGAATATGGGCGGCATGGGCACGGCCATGATGAAATTCCTGATGCAAAAAAAGAATGTGGCTTCCTTGGAAGAAATGATGGCCATGGCCGGCGAACTGGGCGTCCGAATCGTTGTTTGCGAGATGTCCATGGATTTGATGGGTTTCAAGCGGGAAGAGATGATCGATTACCCTAACCTTAGTTATGGCGGGGTCGCGGCCTTCCTGGGCGAGGCCGGCAGCAGCAAGGTGCAACTTTTTATTTAGATAATATTTACTGTGAGTTATCTAACCAACGTCAACCAACAAAACAATAGTTTTATCTAGGAGGTGTCTTATGACCGAAGAAATCAAAGTGGATAAAGTGATGGATCTTAAAGGCTTGCCTTGTCCCATGCCCATAGTGAAAATCAGCAAGGGAATCAAGGAAGTCAAGGTGGGGCAGGTAGTCGAGGCCGTTACCACGGATCCCGGAGCCTTAACGGATTTTCCGGCCTGGGCTAAAAAAACCGGCCATGAAATCCTGAAGACGGAAGATTCCGGAGGCGAAACCAAGTTTTACATCAAACGCAAAGCCTGATTATCGCGATATCCTAAATTTTCACGGATAAATTATGTATTGTGAAGTTCCTGGTCCGCACCCTTTCCTTACCAATCCAAGGGAAAAAGGTGGGCGGACCAGGAGGCCACACCGTGAGGATAATCATATCCAAACGCCTTGAAGTCTATGGAGGCGCAACGTGCAGACTCTTTACTACATCATTCTGGTCCCCATGGTTTATTTGGCTTTTTTAGTCTTCATCGTGGGGACGGTCGTTCAAATCGGGCGGATTCTACATCGTCCCAAGTTCATACCCACTTTGAAAATATATCCGGAAAAGCATCCGGTCTGGTTATGGACTTTACTAGATACTTTTCTGCTTCCAACGGTGCGGCGTCACAATATTGTTTTATGGTTTTTTCTGATGACGCTGCATATTTGCATTTTATTGTTGATTATCGGTCATTTGGAACTGATGAGCGATTTCAGGATTTTGCAGGTCTGGGAACATGAAATATTTCTGGGTCGTGGCCTGGTTGGTCTGTTGATGACGGTGGCCTTGATTTTTTTGATGTTCCGGCGCTTTGTTTCTCCGGTCAAGGATCTTTCCGTGCCGGAAGACTACTTCCTGTTAATCCTGTTGATGCTGACCGTAATTTTCGGCAGTGAAATGGACTGGGCCAGGCGCTGGTATGACTACAGCGAAATGGGCGTCAGCGAGTATCGGGCGTACTTCCAAGGGTTGTTAGTCCTGAAACCGGCCATCGGCGGGGTGACTAAGGCCGGCCACTCTTTCATGATGGCGGCGCACGTTTTCTTTGCC
>JADFXS010000245.1:3108-4942 GCA_015233515.1 Deltaproteobacteria bacterium
TGCCGTGGCCTTGAATAAAATTCGCCGGGGTTAACCATGGAAAAAGAGATACTGGATAAACTACTCGGTCTTTTCGAGAGCAAACTGTCCAGACCTATGGAGCTCTATCTGGACATGTGCTCCCGCTGCGGAGTCTGCACTCCGGCCTGTCATGCTTACGCTTCCATGCCGTTGCCGAAGTATTCCCCGGCCTATCGGGCCGAAGTGGTGCGGCGTATTTACAAGAAATACTTCAAAGCGCAAGGAAAAATTATTCCGCTTTTAGGCGAAGCCAAAGAGCTTAACCGCACCACCCTGGACGAACTCAGCGAGGCGGCGTATTCCTGCACCGGTTGTCGGCGCTGCATGATTTATTGTCCCTTTGGCATCGATACTCAGCAGATCATGTCCATTGCCAAACTGCTGCTTGTGGGCGCGAATATGGAACCGGAGACGCTGTCCATGTTGGCCGATGTTTCCGTCTCCAAAGGGGAAGCCATTGATTCCCTCAAGGCCGGTTTCGTCAAGGGACTGGAAAGACTGGAGCAGGCGGTGATAGAGAAGTGGCGAGGTCATGAGAGTAAAACGCCCATCCCGGTGGATGTGGTCGGGGCCGACTTGTTGTACGTGGCTTTAGCCGGAGCCCACTCCATCATTCCCGCCGCGGCGGTTTTTAATGCGGCTAAGGAACACTGGAGTTTGAGCTTTTTCGAAGCCGTCAATTTCGGGGCTTTTGTGGGCGACCCGGTGAAAACCAAGATCATTATGGATCGGATCATCGATGAAGCCAGGCGTCTCAAGGTCAAGGAAGTCTGCATATGTGAGTGCGGCACGGCTTTTCGGGTCATGAAGCAGCTTTCCGGCCAACAGCCGTTCAAGGTTTCGTCCATAACCGAAGTTCATGCCCGATATTTGCGCGAAGGTCGGATCAAGGTCCGCTCGGAACGAATCACTACTCCGGTTACTTATCATGACCCGTGCCAGATAGCTAGAAACGGCGGTGTCATCGATGAACCACGATTCATATTGAAACAACTGGTCAGCGATTATCGTGAATTATCGTCGGAGCCTCAATATAACTGGTGTTGCGGCGGCGGCGGCGGTTTAGTGGCTTTGGGCGAAGATACCTTGGATTTCCGCATGAAGTCCGCCAAGGTCAAGGCGGATCAGGTTAAACAAACCGGAGCGACCATGTTGGTTACGGCTTGTGAAAACTGCCATACTCAATTGAGTGATCTGAACGAACATTACGAGCTTGGTCTGGACGTCAGCTTTTTAAGCCCGTTGGTGGCGGAGGCTGTGGTCGAAGGAAACATGAATTTCGCGGCCGATAACCTTTTTATTTAAGGGTAATCGGTAATATTGTCATTGGATTACCACCTGTTAGCGCCGATAGGGCGTCTTGTGGGACCAGGATATCCTGAAGATCGGGGATCATGACTATATCTGGAAATTTGTCAATATTTTTTTGAAATTCATGATATAATAAACATCAATGTAAACGAGAACGCCATCCATATCCGTAGCTCCCGTGTCTCCGGACGTTCCGAAAATTTATGAGGTATTTCAATGAAAATATTGATGGTTTATCCCGAATATCCTCTTACTTTCTGGGGATTCAAGCATGCCCTCCGCTTTATTTCCAAGCGGGCGGCTTATCCGCCCCTAGGATTATTGACCGTGGCGGCCATGCTCCCCAAGGATTGGGATATCTCCCTGCTGGATATGAACGTGGAAAAACTCCGTGACCGCGATCTGGACCGGGTGGACTACGTAATGATCAGCGCCATGCTCGTGCAGAAAGATTCCGTGGACGAAATTTTGGAACGTTGCGGTCGACTGGGAGTCAAGGTCA
>JADFXS010000246.1:0-1697 GCA_015233515.1 Deltaproteobacteria bacterium
CTACTTTCCCAAATCCACCACCTGATCGGGGGCTGTAAGCAAAGGTAGTGAATTATGCCTTTAGGGCCTGAAAGAGGAAAATACGATCCGACGCCTCCCCGCGCCGGATTCGAAGAATTCGTCAATCTTGGAAAGGTTCATCATGCGTTTCAAAACCATAGTTTTCGACTGTGACGGCGTGATTCTGGAAAGTATGTCCATCAAGGACCGGATTTTTTCCGATTTATTGAGTGAACACGGTCCGGAGGCGGTCGAAAAATTTCTTGATTATCATCATCGTTACGTCGGGATAAGTCGTTTTGTCAAGTTTGACTGGTTTTACCGGGAAATCCTGGACCGTCCACTGGGGGAAGAAAAAAAACAAGAACTCAACCACGAGTTTCAACGTTTAGGTCTGGCCAAACTGCTTGAATCCGAGTTTGTCCCGGGAGCCCTTGAAGTCATCACCGCTTTTCATGAGCGGCTGCCTCTTTTTGTGGCTTCCGGCACGCCGGAAGAGGAACTTAGGACTATTTTCGATCATCGGAATCTGACCCGATATTTCAAAGGAGTCTTCGGCTCGCCGGCCGGGAAAACCGAAATTCTGTCCGGTTTGCTTCGGGAGTTGAATCTGACGCCGACGGAAATGCTGATGGTCGGCGACGGGCGAACCGATATGGAAGCCGCCGAAGCGGTCGGCGCGCTTTTCTATGGACGGGGTCAAATTTTTTCCCAATCCCGGTGGCCATGGGGGCCGGATCTGACCGGTCTGGCTACATACGTGCTCGGTGAGGACGCCTACAACGTTTCTCGGAAATAATTTTCCCTTGGCATCATTTTTTTTCTACTTTTGTTATTAAGGAAAAATTTTTATTGAAACGCGATTACTGTTTCTATTTTTCAGTAAATTTATTTAAATTGAAGCTCCTCGCGGCAAGCTGTGGGGAATCTTTGACATGTAAGGAACGAAATCTTATTTATTATTTACCCGCTAACCTCGCAGCAAGCTACGGGAAATGCGCTCGCCCGCATAGTCAAAAAGTATGCCTCAAAAAGAGCGGATGGGGATAGGTAAAGGAAGATGCGTGGGTCAAGTCACAGGTCAAAAAAAAAGGAAGATTCACGACGGATTTCCCAATGTCTGTCATGGTGAATGATCCTTATGGCCGTCGCCAAACCCCTTATAGAGCTCAACCGCTTATGAGAAAGTAATTCGCGATGAAAATACAGGTAAAGAATCTTGGTGCCTTGGAACAGGCTGATTTCGAACTCGGCGACCTGACCATTATTTGTGGAAAGAACAATACTGGTAAGACCTATGCGACTTATGCCCTTTTTGGTTTCTTATCCTTTTGGCGCGAAGTTTTTTCCATAAGCATTCCCGATTCGGTCATCAGTCACCTGCTGGCTGAAGGAGCTGCTCGAATAGACACGGCTGAATACATAAAACAAGCCGAAAATATTCTTGCCGATGGTTGCCGGTCATATGTAAAGCAACTCTCCATGGTCTTCGCCGCGCCGGCAGACCGATTTAAAGAGACAGAATTTCAAGTAATCCTCGGCCCCAACGATCTTCGGCCCAATGGCCGTTTCGAGCGTAAAATGAGGGCGGCCAATGCCGACCTCTTTTCCCTCACCAAGGACAAAAGCAGCACGGAGTTGATGATTACGTTTCTTATCGAGAAGGAGAAGGTCAAAGTTCCTAATGATGCTATTAT
>JADFXS010000246.1:1777-3565 GCA_015233515.1 Deltaproteobacteria bacterium
CGTACCGGGGCCGCCATTTTTCGCCGAGAACTGAACTTCCCCCGTAATCGCATGATGGAGGAAATAAGCCAAAGTGATAAAAATATCAATCCTATGGAACTGCTGTTCAAGGTCTATAAAGACTATGCCTTGCCGGTAAAAACCAATGTGGAGTTCACCAGGCAGTTGGAAGCGATTGCCAAACGAAGCAGCTTTATCGCCGATACACACCCTGAAGTGCTGGCCGATTTTGCCGATATCATCGGCGGAGAATACACCGTTACAAGAAATGATGAACTGTATTACGTCCCGAAAGGAAAACGGCTTAAGCTGTCCATGGATGAAAGTTCCAGCGCTGTCAGGTCATTACTTGATATCGGCTTTTATCTTCGGCATGTCGCCCAACCCAGGGATCTTCTTATGGTGGATGAACCAGAGCTTAATCTTCACCCGGAAAATCAACGGCGGATAGCTCGCCTTTTTGTTCGGCTGATCAATCTCGGAATAAAGGTCTTTATCACCACCCATAGTGACTATCTTATCAAGGAATTAAACACCCTGATCATGCTGAATCATGACAAGAAGTATCTGAAGCGGATTATGGAAGAGGAAGGTTATCGCCAAGAGGAACTCCTTGCCGCCGATAAAGTGCGTGTCTACATTGCTGAAGAAAAACTCATATGCAAGGAGGGGAAAAGAAGGAGTTCTCTTTGCATGACCTTTGTCCCCGCCGACATCAACCCGGAACTTGGCATCGAAGCCAGAAGTTTCGATACTACTATCGATGCCATGAACCGTGTCCAGGAAGCCATAATTTTCGGTGGGCAATGAAGCATTCCAATCCTCACAACCCATCGTTGAGGGCTCTCGTGCCTTTATGAATACTCACCTATCATAAACATCTCCGGCCAGGCATCGGAAGATATTCCCGACCGCATTATTACCTCCTTGCAGGCGCCATGAAATAAGATATGATGCTCTCCCTGACCGGGCGAAACGTTTGTTGACTTCGCCCTGACCGGGATATTCGTTAGTGAGTCATTTTATGTGTGGTTTTGTGGGCCTACTCGATCGGCGCGGCGGAGCGCCGACACATCAAGTTCAAGCCATGCTTCATGCCATACGCCATCGCGGGCCGGATGATGAAGGGCTGATTTTTATATCCGATTCCTCGCCCGGCTGCCAGGTCTTCGGCGGACAGGACACGCCGGCCGCGGTATATGAAGCGCCCTTGCCTTACGCTCCCCGGAAAGCACTACAACAGGACCACCAAGTCGCCGCTCATCTGGCTTTGGGACATCGGCGATTATCCATACTGGACCTGACCCCAACCGGCCATCAGCCCATGACCACTACGGATGGCAGGTTTTGGATCGTCTTCAACGGTGAAATATATAACTACCAAGAGTTACGACAGGAGTTGATCAAATCCGGCCGGGTTTTCATATCCGGCAGTGATACCGAAGTGTTGCTCCAGGGTTACGCCCAGTGGGGGACAGAGGTATTCTCCAGGCTGATCGGCATGTTTGCCTTCGCGCTCTATGATCGCCAACAACGGGAATTGATTTTAGCCCGGGACTTTTTCGGGATCAAGCCGCTGTATTATACCTTATTGCCCCACGGGATGGCTTTCGCTTCCGAAATAAAGGCGTTATGCGCCCTGCCCGAAATCGATCGCCGGGCCAATCCGCAAAGAGTATTCGATTATTTGAGATTCGGCCTCACGGATTACGGCCATGAAACCTTATGGTCGGAAATCCATCAAATACCTCCGGCTCATTATCTGATCGTTCCCTGGGAACAAAACGG
>JADFXS010000246.1:3613-4929 GCA_015233515.1 Deltaproteobacteria bacterium
AAAAGCGATCTGTCTTTGCCACGCGCGGCCGATCGTCTCCGGGACCTCTTTCTGGACAGTATCATGATGCATCTCCGGAGCGACGTGCCTTTAGGGGCCGCCTTATCCGGAGGCATTGACTCTTCGTCCATTGTCATGGCCATGCGGCATAGACAAGGCCCTGGTTTGGATATCAATACTTTTTCATTCGTTTCCGAGGATCAGGCTTTTAACGAGGAAAAATGGGCCGAGTTGATCGGGCGCGCCGCCGGGGCCAAAATTCACAAGGTTTTCCCCCTGGCGGAGGAGCTGCTCACGGATTTGGACGATCTGATCAAAATCCAGGACGAACCTTTCGCCAGCCTGAGCATCTACGCCCAATATCGGGTCATGCGCCTGGTCAGGACCAATAACATCAAGGTCATTCTTGACGGCCAAGGCGCCGATGAGATGCTGGGCGGTTATCCGGCCTACAAAAGCGCCCGTTTGTCGTCGCTGCTTGGTCGGTTCCAATTCCGGCGCGCCTTGACCTTTGCGCTTCAGGTTTCCTCGACCGTGCCCTGGTCTGTTTTACTGCGGCAGACCGGAAGCTATTTTTTACCGACTTCATTCCACTCCCTGGCTCGACGTCTAGCCAAGGTGGAGTTTTTCCCCGAATGGATGAATGTGGAATGGTTCGGGCAAAGACAAATCAGACCGGCGGCCGGTGGGAACCAACACGAAAAAATCGGCCTGACCCATGAACTTTACCAATCGTTGCTGCATCGGGGCCTGGCGGCCCTGTTACGACATGAAGACAGAAATTCCATGGCTTTTTCCATCGAAAGCCGAGTCCCGTTTCTAACGCCCCAATTAGCCTCGTTCCTGCTGTCTCTTCCCGAAGAATACATCATCGATTCTAAGGGCGTCAGCAAATCCATTTTCCGCCTGGCGATGCACGGACTGGTTCCCGATAAAATCCTGGACCGGCAAGACAAGATCGGCTTTGTCACCCCGGACGGCCGCTGGTTATCGGTCATGCAGCCGTGGGTCGAAAAAGTCCTGGCCGAAAACCGGTTCGAATCAACCGGCCCCTTGAACTTGAGCGTCTTTCGGCGGGAATGGCAAGATTTTCTTTCCGGGCAAAAAGCTTATCGCGCCGACTTATGGCGCGGCCTTAATTTTCTTCGCTGGGCTGAATTATATGACCTGCAACTTGATTAATAACCCCCTAATTCACCACTTGCGGGCATTGAGGCACGTAACTCCTGGCTGCAACGCTCGTTTCCCGATTTTGGCTCCTCAACGTATGGTGAATACGCCTGCGGGCCAAAATCGGTCCAACTTCGCGTTTCGCC
>JADFXS010000018.1 GCA_015233515.1 Deltaproteobacteria bacterium
GTGATCACTGATGACACCAGGCTAGTGCTCTAGGACGATTCCGAGATCACGAGCGCTCGCCTTAAGCTGTGACGCCATGAGTCTCGCCAGAATCAGATAAGGGAAGTATGTTGCGACTATTTAAATAGAAACACACTATTCGCGGATGACAGGCCACGGAAAAGGAGTGGCGGTATTTGGTAATAAATCAAGAAAGCCTATATCTGCATTTTGAATGGGCTCGGCAACAGCGACTTAAGACAAGAGATAAAAAGGATTAAGGAGTTAATCTATGAGTAAAGGCAAGATATATCTCATGGGGATTGATCAGATGGTTCTTCCCCTCACCCAACATTTCATCCAGGAAGGGTCGGTCCCAACCCTGGCGAAGTTTTTTGCCCGTAGTGTCTATGGACAGGCTCTGGCTTCCTTCCCCTGCTGGACTCCCAACAACTGGGCTGGAATTTCCACCGGCGCTCAGAGCGGGAGCCATGGGGCATCTTCTTGGTTTATCCGGATGCCTGACGGGGAGGATGTGTCCTCACTGACTTCCTTGGGTATTAATGCTGAGACTATCTGGGAGGCTGCTGAGCGCCAGGGGCTGAAGAGCGCGGTTCTCCACTATCCTGGCAGTATGCCCTCTCGCTTGAAAAACGGCTACATCATCGACGGCAATGCTGGTCCTGCTTACAATGCCTGCCCGTTCGAGCTTGCAGCCGCGGAAGCCTATACTTCCGACCGAAATGTGGAGAGCGGCAGCCTCAAAGAAATCATTCTGAAGCCGGCGCAGGGTTGGAAAAACCTGCCCATAGGTGGTCAGCCACCCCTCAGTGCTACGCTTCCAGTAAGTGCCAAGAACCTCGACTGGGACACATCTTGGCAGGCGATAGTACTCGGGGACTCTGTTGGGTACAATCGAGTAGTGATTTGTGCGGAAAGAGACCTGGGCACAGCCATGTGCGAGTGTCAATTGAAAGAGTGGAGCAAGTGGGCCACTGTCACTCTGGGAGGGCGCGAAGGTGGGGTCCGCTTCAAACTGACGGCGTTGTCACCAGACGGAAAGGCTATTAAGCTGTATCGCTCCCAAATCATGCCCTATAAAGGCTTCTCAGAACCTGACGAGATCGGGGCAGAGTTGATCGAGGCCCTTGGCCCCTACCAGGAATATGTGAGTCAGATGTTCAACGTCCTTGGAATTATCGACTTTCCAACGTGTGTTGAGGAGGCCGACTATCAAGGACAGTGGATTGCCAAAGCCGCCCTCTACCTCACTCAGAAAAAAGGATGTGACCTCTTCTTCTGCCATTGGCATTTCTTGGACGATGTGAACCATTTTCATCTTGCGCACTTGGATCCAACCTGGCTCCGCTATGATCCAAAAGATGCGGAAACTCACTGGGAAATGGTAAGGCAGGCGTATAAGGCGATCGATCATATGATGGCCACCTTGCTCGAGGGGGTTACCGAGGAAGATACGGTGGTAATGGTCTCCGATCACGGTTGTTCCACCATCAATCGCAAGGTTTCCATGGAACGATTTCTCCATGATCGTGGATTCCTTGCCCTCAAGGACGCCAAGGCTGCCCCGAGTTGTTTCGACAAGGACTGGTACGAAAAGATCGACTGGGACAAAACCAAAGTCTGGCTGCACGAGGGGATATTCCTCGATCCGTTCAATATTTACATCAATGCCAAGACACCCGAAGAAAAGAAAAGGATTCAGCGAGATTTGATACGTGAGCTTCGGACCTGGGTAGACGACAAGACGCAGGAGACACCAGTGGCTTTAGCCTTGTCGAAGCAAGATGCGGAGATGATTGGATTGTGGGGAGATCAGGTGGGGGACGTGGTGGTAGTGCTCGAAACTGGCTACACTTTGGCCAAAAAAGTCGGTGAAACAGCTCTCGAAGACAACCGAGGCCATGTCGCCTCCGGCCACGGACGGATCAAACCAACCAGCGAAACTCGCTACGGAACGGAAAAAGCTGTATATGCGATCGTCGGCCCCAAGCTAAAGAAAGGTTATAGTCGTCCGGTGGATGAACTTGGTCATCTTCGGCTGATAGACATCACTCCCACGCTCTGCTATCTTCTGGGCATTCAGCCTCCAGCTCAGAGCCAAGGGTCGATTGCTTACGACCTGTTTGAAGGACACGAGATGGTTCGGAAGCGTCCAAACCCAACTCCTGCGTACAGTCCCACCAAAGATTACAAGAAATGGATGCAGATGCACCTTTATGAGTTTGGTCTTTTAAAGGATGAGACAAACCCTTGCTGAACTTGCGCAATCCTTTTCGGTCAACTGTTTCAAACAGACGGAAGGTTTCAACTTATTGATGACAATCGTGAATATATCATGATCCAGTTTTCCCTAGCATTACTATGACGCTGGAGAGGACCAGTTCCATACCCACCAGGGTTTGAGCATATCGGCACAGCTTTCCCCCTTCTTTCAGAAAGGTGTGAATCTCCGACTATGGGGATTTATTCGAGAACTATTTTTTGCTGAACATGCAAACGACCACATTTCCTGCAGCTTGCTGCAGGGAGCTTCAATGGTTTTTCGACAAATGTTCTATCTTTTGGGATGTCGGGCGTAGGTCAAGCTGGAAGCTGAACTGGTGCTCGGGGCATATGTAGGAGATAAAAGATGACTGTAATGACTGCAGCGGTTTTTCTGCGCGAGACGGTCCAGTGGGAGGGTATAGCGGGCTCAGGGCATCGCTTGCTCGTTGACGGACCGGTGGAAGCTGGAGGAAGTAACTTGGGCTTCAGGCCCATGGAATTGATGCTGCTTGGCTTGGGGTGCTGCATGGGGTTTGATATGGTTCTAATCTTGCGCCGCATGCGCAAGGAAGTCACTGGTTACGAGATCCACCTGACAGGTCAGAGAAACGATGAGCCACCAAGTGTCTACACGGAAGTGTTTTTAGAGCACGTGATTACGGGAAGAGGAATCTCCAAGGAGTCGGTTGAACGTGCGCTGGAACTAGCGGAGAGCAAATACTGCTCGGCATCGGCAATGTTCTCTAAGACAGCAAAACTAACCAATGCATACCGTATTGAGCATGTTTAACTGGATAGTTCCCCGTAGCTCGCTGCGGGGAACTTAATTTAACATTAGGATTAACAAGGAGGTAACGACATGTCGAATGAGCTATTAAAAACACAGCTTGATCCCGATACAATCCACCAATACGACACGGAAAATGTTCTCTATCCCTGGTTAGCTCAGAAGGGATTGAATCCGATCATAGTCGATCATGCGAAAGGGAATTACTTTTACGACACTTCAGGCAAGCAGTATCTCGATTTCACCTCCATGTTTGTTTACTGCAATTTAGGCCATGCTGATCCGAGGGTAATCGAAGCCATTACCCAGCAGGCCAATAAATTGCCGACTGTGGCTTCTCCCTTTAGCACCGAAGTCAAAGCCCGCCTGGCCCGACTTCTAGCCGAGGTTGCACCCGGCGACATCAACAAATCTTATTTTTGTACCAGCGGAGCCGAAGCCAACGAAGGAGCCATCAAGCTTGCTCGGGCAGCCACCGGAAAAGAGAAAATTATTGCCCGTTACCGGAGCTACCATGGATCAACTTACGGGGCAATGAGCCTTACCAGTGATTGGCGTTGCTGGGCTTTTGAGCCATCCATCCCCGGTGTCATTCACTGCCTGGATCCGTACTGCTACCGCTGCCCCTTTGGAGCGACATACCCTGCTTGCGACCTCCAGTGTGCCAAACACGTGGAAGATGTGATTCGTTTCGAAGGGTCGAAGAGGATAGCTGGGTTCGTTGCCGAGACTATCGTCGGAGCAAACGGCATCATCGTCCCGCCCGATGGCTATTGGCAAAAGATTCGGGAAGTTTGCGATAAATACGGAGTGTTGCTTATTTGTGATGAAGTAATGACCGGTTTTGGACGCACGGGAAAATGGTTCGCCATTGAGCACTGGGGGGTAGTGCCGGATGTGATCACAATGGCTAAAGGAATTAGCAGTGGATACGTTCCTTTGGGAGCAATGAGTGTCCGCGAGTGGGTCGCTAAACTCTTTGAGGACAGGCCATATTTGCACGGCCATACTTACAGCAACCATCCCCTGGCCATGGCTGCTGGAGCGGCGACAATCGAAGCTTATAAGGCGGATGGCTTAATCGAGCGTGCTGTCGAGATGGGCGAATATCTAATGAATAAAACTCTTGAACTCTCGGACAAGCATCCTAGTATAGGTGATGTCCGAGGCAAAGGGCTGTTTGTGGGAATGGAACTCGTGAAATCCCGGAAAACTAAGGAACCTATCCAAGATCCTTCTTTTGAAGGACCGCAGCCGCTCTCGGCTAAAATGAAAGTTGTGGCCGAGGCCATGAAAGAGGGCGTCTACATAATGCCCGGCCTGGTCAGCGTAATCAATTTGGCTCCGCCTCTCACTATTTCCAAAAGCGACATTGATTATGCCATGGCGGTTCTCGATAAAGCACTGATGATTGCCGATGTCGAGGTTCAGAGATAAGACTTAGCGTATTTTTTTTGATAAGCTTGCGGCTAGTTTTAGGCCGGCGGATGAACTAAGATCCTACTCGCTGATGTTTATCAATAAGAATCTGCCTTGGCGGATTCAATCTGCAAGGGGATGACTTCTCCTTAATTGTTGCACTGCGCTCAAAGTTAGACTTTGGGTTGATGAATATTCGTCCCAATCAAAACGTACTTGTCGACCTTTATCGACATTTTGACTTTCGGCCCAGTCAAGCAACACGCGGTTTATCTTTTCCTAAGTCGAGAGGCTGATTTTGGAAATGTTTTTTGCCGTGTAGTGTTTTTAGTGCGGTGCAACTCTATTAATACTATCGTCAAGGGAAAATGTCTATCACAAGATGATCTTTTTGTAGTTAAATAAATAACTTAATAAATCGGACAGACGCTTAATAGTCCAGGTAGCCCTACTTACTAAAAGGATAGGCCATGAGCTCGTTTAATTATCCTGAAAAGATTCAATATACAATGGAACATGTCTGGTTGGCCGATAATGGTGACGGAGCCGCCAACATTGGCATTACCGATTACGCCCAAGACCAACTTGGGGATGTGATCTATGTGGATCTGCCTGATGTTGGCGCCATATTCGAAGCCGGCACTTCTTTTGGCACGGTGGAATCCGTCAAGACGGTGAGTGAACTGTACATGCCGGTTACCGGATCTGTCCTGGCCGTAAACCAAGACTTGGAATCCACGCCAGCCTTGGTAAACACCGTTCCATACGCGGAAGGCTGGATGATCAGGATTCGCCCCGCCGATGGAGCGAATACTTCTCGCTTGATAAGCGCTACCGAATACCGGTTGGGGTTAAAGAGCCAAATCTGAGCTGGTAACCGCCAAACCATGTTCGGGTAATGGCCTCCGGCCGCGGCTTACCGTCTTCCCCATTTAGGCAGGTGGCGATATGGGAAGACTCCAGGGTAAATCTTCCAAGATAGCAAGATGATAGTCAAGGTAATGATGCTTCCTTTTGGGCCGCCGCCGAAAATGGGCTTCCCAATAGCTCATCGGAGGCGGCTGCCGCGATGGCGGCATAAGGAAATCTAAATAGACACGAGTTACCGGGCCTCAGGAAATTCTTTTACCCCGTGTCGGATTAGAGCTTGGCTTATACCGTTCAAAAGACACTCATCTGATAATGCCACGTTGACAAGCCTGATCGATTCTTTGGCTCGGGCTTTATTTGATTACCCAGATAGTGTAATAATCGATATAATCTCGGGCCAAACGTTTTGCCCGATCCAACTCAAACTCTTTGAGGGAGAAGTGAATAGGGATAAGATTTGATGAAGAGGCTAATAATGGTCTGAGCCTTTCGGTTCAATGGAGGAATGATGAAGAAAATCACTCTTAATATCAACGGGCGTTCGAGGCAGGTGATTGCTGACCCTAAAATGGTGCTGATCGATCTGCTCCGGGACGGGTATAACCTCACGGGCGTAAAGCAATCCTGCGATCGTAAAGGACAGTGCGGAGCGTGCACCGTCCTCGTGAACGGCAAGACAGCTCTATCTTGCCTGACCAAGGTGGCCGACCTGGAAGGAGCAGAGATAATTACCGTGGAAGGTCTCGGCACTCCTGACAACCCGCACTTGATCCAAGAGGCTTTTGTCCTCTCGGGGGCTATACAGTGCGGTTTCTGCACTCCGGGTATGATCATGGCCGCCAAGGCGCTCCTGGATGTCAATCCCGATCCTAGCACGGAGGATATCAAGGAAGCTTTTCGCCGCAACTTATGTCGCTGCACCGGATACATCAAGATTATCGAGGCCGTGAAATTGGCCGGACGATTTCTTCGAAAGGAAATAACTCCGGATGAAATCCGGCCGAAACCGGATGATCCCATAATGGGAATATCACACCCCAGGCCATCGGCCATGATCAAAGCATGCGGAGTGGCGGAATTTACCGCCGATATTAAAGTGAATGGCGCGCTCGAACTGGCGGTGGTTCGGAGCCCGCATGGACACGCCATCATCAAGTCAATCGATGTTTCGGAAGCGGAAAAGATGAGCGGAGTGGTCGGCGTCATGACGGCCAAGGACATCAAGGGCACGAACAGACTGCAATATGTCATCGCGGACCGGCCGGTCATTTGCGGTGAGAAAGTCCAGCTCCTGGGAGATGCCGTGGGGGTGGTCGCGGCGAAAACCCGGGAGCAGGCCCTGGCCGCCGTCAAGGCGGTTAAGGTGGACTATGAGCTGCTGCCGGTCATGAAATCGCCGGAAGAGGCCATGGCCGACGGTGCGCTCCAGATTCACCCGGATCGTCCCAACCTCTGCTTCCGCCAGCCGATAATCAAGGGTGATGCGGAAAAGGCCTTCGCCGCTTCCGCCGCGGTGGTCGAAAGCAGCTTCAAGACCCAGATCAATCATCAGGCGCCTATGGAGCCCGAGGCCAGCGTGGCGTATCTAGAGGGAGAAGGCGAAGATGCGCTCCTGGTGGTCATCGGTCGAAGCATTAACATCCATCTCCATATGGCCACACTCCAGAAGGCTCTGGGGTGGGAAAATATCCGGTATGAGGAGGCTTTCTCCGGTGGGCAGTTCGGCATCAAACTGGAGATCATCACGGAAGGCATTGCGGCCGCCGCCGCTCTCCATTTCAGACAGCCGGTGCGTTACATTCCAAGCCTGGCAGAGTCGATGCTGATCACCAGCAAACGCCACCCCTTTGACATGAAGATAAAACTTGGCGCGGACGAGGATGGGCAGCTCACCGCAATGGCCATGGATATCGTCGTTGACAACGGCGCGTACCAATCCATCGGGAATATCGTTTTGAACCGAGCATTGCACATGCTCACGAGCTCTTACCACATCCCAAACCTCGACGTGATGGGCCGATTGGTTTATACAAATAATCCCTGGGGTTCCGCCGCTCGCGGCGCCGGACCGCCTCAAACCCATTACGCGTTGGAATGCGCCATGGATATGCTTGCTGAAAAGATGAATATCGATCCGTTGGAATTCCGCCTGCGCAACTCACTCAGGCCGGGCCAGGGCAAAGCCACGGGCTACATAGTTCAAGAATGGCCGTTCCCAGAGCTTTGCGAAGCTATAAAACCGGCCTATCAACGCGCCAAGGAGGATGCCCGCATCCGTAGAGAGGGGCCGATCCGCCGCGGAGTCGGGTTGGGGGCCGCCGCCTTCGGGATTGCCTCGCCGGGAGACAAGGCCGTGTCCATTGTGGAATTGGGAGATGACGATTGTGTGACTGTCTATGCGGCCGCGGCTGATCCGGGCGAAGGCAACGATTCGATGTTCAGCCAATTGGCCGCCCAGGTCCTCGACCTCCCACTGAATAAAATCCGCGTGGTCACGCGCGATACGGACAGAACAACGGCTACGGGACCAGCCTCTGGAAGCCGCATAACCTATATGGTCGGTGGAGCCACCGTGGAAGCGCTGAAGCAACTTCGGGAAGCCATGGACGCGGTTGGTTCGAAGTCTTATTCCGCTCTACGGGAAGCGGGAAGACCTACTCGGTATCGGGGTGACAAAAAGACCGTTGAAACAGCACCCCTGGATCCCAAAACAGGACAAGGCCCCTCTTTTGAATCAGATGTGCATGCCATTCAGTTGGCTGAAGTGGAGGTGAATATCGAGACGGGTGAGGTGAAGATAGTTAAAATGATCACCGCCGTGGATGCCGGTCCGGTCATTAACCCTCATAATTTTACGGGTCAGCTCGAAGGTGGTATGGACATGGGGGCCGGATACGCACTCAGGGAGGAGTATATCGCGGGCAAAAGCAAGGACTGGGTTACCTTCAAGTTTCCAACCATGAAAACGTCCTTTCCCATGGAGACCATTATTCGTGAAACGGTCCGCGCCCGGGGTACTTTGGGCGCTACCGGAGTCGGTGAGATGTCCATGGTTTCCACGGCTCCGGCGATCATAAATGCTATCAAGGACGCATGTGGAATATGGATCCGCCAACTCCCGGCGACTCGCGACCGAGTCAAAGCCGAGCTGGCTCAATCCGTGTAGCATCCCTGGAGAAAAGATGGCTCTTGACCCTGATGAACAGGAAAGACTGGCGGCCGATCTTGGCCGGCAAGTCCGCGAAATTGGCGGTCGCGAGATATTTTTCGACTGGGAGGGTTTTTTCTGGGATGCCGCCGACTGGAGCGAGGAAATCGCGGAGATTCTGGCCAGGGAAAGCGGCATGGAAAAACTGGAAGATATTCACTGGAAAATATTGCGTTTCTTCAGGGATTACTACGCATATCACGGACGTGCCCCATTGAACCGCCATCTGCGGGAGGGCACTAAGTTGAGTCTGGGAGAAATAGAGTCGCTGTTTCCCGGAGGCATCCGGCTGGGCGCTCGACGCCTGGCCGGGCTGCCCAATCCAAAATCCTGCTTCTGAAATGGTTGCCTACCCATGAACGATCGCCTGATCTATCTTGACAACGCCGCCACGACTTTCCCCAAGCCTCGTGAAGTGCTGGAGGAGATGCTGGAGACTTATATACGGATCGGGGTGTCTCCGGGGAGAGGAAGCTATGATATGGCCGTCCAGGCTGAAGAGATCGTATACGAGAAACGGAAACAGCTGGCCGTCTTCTTTGGCGCGCCCGATCCCAACCGGGTAATTTTTACCGCTAACGCCACTGATGCCTTGAATCTGATTTTCGCCGGACTCCTTCAGCCTGGAGATCATGTCGTCAGCACCCGCCTGGAGCATAATTCCGTATTAAGGCCCCTTCATCACTTTCACGAGCGTAGCGGGGTCACCTATGATCTCGTTTCCTTCGATTCCCGGGGCTTCGTCGATCCCCAAGAGATCGAGCGCAGCATTAAACCCAACACCCGGTGCGTGGTGGTCACTCACGCTTCCAATGTGCTGGGTACTGTCCAACCAGCGCCGGAGATCGGTAAAGTATGCGCGGATCGAGGCATTCCATTTATTGTTGATGCTTCACAGAGTGCGGGTACGATCCCTATTGACATGATGGCGTGGCATGTGTCCGCTCTGGCCTTCACCGGCCACAAGGCATTATACGGCCCCACAGGGATAGGAGGCCTGGTGCTTCATCCGGAAATGGACATTGGAGCCAGCCGTTTTGGCGGAACAGGAGTAGATTCAAAGAGCCTGGTGCATACATCTTCCTATCCGCATCGCCTCGAAAGCGGAACAATCAACCTGATGGGCATCATCGGACTTTCCGCTGGTATTGATTATATCCTCAAGAAAGGCATGCCGAGCATCCATCGACAAGAAATGGCCTTACTGAATCGATTGAGAGACGGACTTGCGGAGCTTAAGCATGTCAGGCTTTACGGCGATGATGACCTATCCAACCATGTGGCCGTGCTCTCAGCCAATGTCGAGGGGATGAGTTCAAGGGATGTCGGTGACATTCTAGATGGCGATTTCAATATTGCCGTGCGAGTAGGGCTTCACTGTGCCCCTCTGGTTCATCGCGATCTTGGGACCATTAACAGTGGAGCCGTCCGTTTTAGCCTCGGAGTTTTCAACACTCAAGAGGACATCGACCAAGCTATCAGAGCAATGGCCTCTATGCGCACATATTCCACGGGTTTTGGAAAAAGACCACAAGCCGCGAATCAGCAGTGAATATTGGCAAGAAAACAAAGGAGATACGAAGCTTGATGAATCGAGTCCTCAGGCCTCGTATCTCCTGTATATATCCAGTCGAGCCGTTGCCTAGCGACTGAAGCGATATCCCTTCAGAGCCAACGGCTTGGAATCGGTCAGGATTTCTCGATAAGTCGAGTACGCCTGTTCTACATAAGCCGGAACGTAGAAAAGTCCGGGTAAAAACGTTGGGGACAAGTATTTAAGTTCCAAAGATCGTTCCAGCATGCGGCCGCCGAGATCCGCCTTCCTCGGGTCGTCACCCTTGGAAACCACTATCATGGCGTGGATTTCATGGAAACACGGCACGGAGTATGGAAATGCCGCCACGTGAGGGAAGGCCGCGGCCAAGGTGTTACGCATTCGAGCGTGAAGTTCCACGCGCCATGGCTGAAGGCTTTCGCCCTGAATACAGGCCGTACCATTTTCAGTCAGGCGGTCATGAATAGTCTTGTAGAACTCAACGGTAAACAGCAAAACGGACGGACTGTCCGGCACTGGGTCCGATAAATCAACGAGGATGACGTCAAACTTTTCCGACGTATTTTCCAGAAAGGCCCGGCCGTCGGTAAAGTGAAGTTCAAGGCGTGGGTCTTGAAAAGCCCCGGCCCCATATTCCGGCAAGTATTGTTGGCAAGCATGGACAAGGTCTTCGTCGATATCAACCATGACCACACGGGTTATCTCGGGGTGACGAAATATCTCCCTGAGGGTCGCCCCTTCCGCGCCACCGATGACACAGACCGATCGGGGTCGCGGATGGGTAAGCAGGGCTGGATGGACCACGATTTCATGGTAAATGAACTCATCCCGCGCTGATGATTGAGCCACGCCATCAAGGAAGAGCATGCGGCCGTATTCCAGAGTGTCGACAAATTCGAACTTCTGGAATTTTGACTGACCGGAATACACGATCTCCCGACATTTGTAGTGCACAGTTTGATTTTTTCCGCAGCTCTCTGCGAATACGAGCATGTCAGTCATGTGTGTTCCGTCTCCGGTTTGTGTTTAATATCGGCGTTGGGAAGATCCAATAGTCCGCGCTTGATTTCCATGAGTGAAAAATGCTTGGACTTGAATTTTTCGCGCAGGTAATTGAGCGCCGATTCGCCCTTGATTTCATCTCCACAGGTGAAGATGTCAATAGCGCAGTATCCATATTCCGGCCAAGTATGAACCGAAAAATGGGATTCGGCAATTACAACTATCCCGCTTACGCCGTGGGGAGAAAATTTGTGGAAGAACGGCTGGATAACGGTGGCTCCGGATAGACGGACCGCTTCCAGCAGGTGGGCCTGGCAGACTTCAGTGTCATCCAGGATCTCCGGGTCACAGTCATGAAACTCGATGACCAGGTGTTTACCCAAAGATTTCATTTTTCTTTTTATCACCCATCCTTACAGCTATGTCATAAAACATCCTTTGGCTTAGAGCCTTCGGTTAGGTCCCGCCGACCTGCGGCAGTGGAAAGACTCATATAGATAAAAACGCCTTTTAATGCAATACAAAAATAACACTTAGAGAAAACTATTAATTCATCGGCTTTTTTTTGCTGTTTTTATCCAGTGTTAACAATTTTGCGTCAAGAGCGGAATCGATTGATTCCTGTAGAAGCGCTCCCCTCAAACTGTCTATTGGGTTTTCTTCGGATAAAATCGGCTGATATCCTTGCGGCTAGGTTTTGAAGAAGATTGGGGATTTGGATTATTGGTCGAAGCTTCCCGCTGCAAGCGGCGAGGAATCTTCGGCATGCGTTATCCGACTATCCCTAGGGCTTAAGGTTTTACAGCCTTTGGGTCTGTTACCGGGGCTTTAGGGCTGTTTCCCGCGGAAGAGGGCTCGGCAGTCTGGTTGGTCAGATCGATATATTTACCCGCGACCTTCAAAAACTGTTGAACCATGATTTCTCCACCGGCCTCGGTGACATGAATATTGTCGGAGGCGCGAATACGTATGGATTTTCCCGTGGCATCGCGTAGATAGCTGGTATATTTCTGACTGGCGTCGGCCAGGGTCAACCAGGTATCCACAAAAAAGCTGAGCGGATTGGAAGCGCAGGCACTTTGAACAACTGAGTTGAGGTTTTGGATGCGGGTCGAATAAACCGCCGGCCCCATGATGGGCAAACCGACCCAGAACGTAACGATGCCTTTTTCAGCCGGAATTTTTAACAGATCTCGAGCCCTGGTCCCATAAAGCGCGTTCCAGCCTTCGCTGGCCACGAAAAAACGTTTCCGATTTTCATCTAGAATATCTTGCGGATCATTGGCCCCCAAACTGATGACCAGGACATCCGGCTGATGTTTCTGTATCAACTCTTTTAAATACGGTGTCCAATCGAAATAGTCCGGTCTGGTCAAGCCGGTTGAATATCGTCCTTCCCGAACGACATTCAACCCGGTAAAGCCTTTCATGGCTCGCTGGAGGGCCACTCCAAAACCTTCCATAATCATTGAATCTCCGACGATGAGGATGGTCTTGGGCCGACGCTTCGCGGTAACCGCGGGATTAGTGGTTCCCGAGGTCGGATTGATCGGTTTTTCCGGGCCCAGGGGCTTGGTTATCTGTTCACTTGCCGGTGTGGTCATAGTCAATGTCGGGACTAAAGATGTATTCGGAAGAATATGATCACTGGCCAGGACACTGGAAACCGTCATCAGGGACAACTTGTTGTCGGTCTCTTTAGCAAGAGGCCCCCCGGATGAATTGCGATTAATCGAGTCGGGAGCGGCCAAAATAGCCCCACCAGTCGGTCCGGTAGGGGAAGGATTGGGAATTGGACCTTCTCCGCCTGGTCCGTTAGGAGAATCGGCCGAGTGATCGCGATCTTTGCTCCCACCGGGTTTTTCATGGTTCTTGAGAGTATTCCCGGAAGATTTGGAAGCCAACGCGTTCCCCATCCGGCCGACGATTTCGGGATACAGGCGCGTTTGTCCTTTTCCACCGATGATGATAGCCCCGGAAAGCATCCAATTCGAGGACGCATCCGATCGTATGACCGGCTTGGTTGAATCGTCTGGATCGGAGGTGGAATCGGCCGAGGATTTTAAGGTAGGTACGCCTGCTGGGAGTTTTTCGGGTATCCGGCCTATTTCCGGCAGTTCACGAGCCCAGGCCAACAAATGGTTTTCGGAGCGATGCACGCCGGTCAGTCCTATTTTCTCCAATGTTTCCCGCCATTTTTGGCAGTAATCCAGAACAGACGTCGGCCATGTTCGATTGAGACTGGTGTTTTCCACCCAGTTCACCCAACGGTCCATTTCATGAACAGAAACCAGTAGTAGCGCGATCAGGTAGATCAGCACCATCCGGCCGGGAGTCAAAGTTTTTGCTGCGGTAGACATGTAATCCGAATAAAATTCCTGCTTAAAATTGAAAATAAATAAAAGGCAATACGCCGTCAGGACCTAGTTTTAAAATGATGATGCAAAAAAGGGCAATGGTCAAGCCCTGGAGGGGAAGCGGCAGTCGGTTTTGCATGCGCAAATACCCCTCATGGGCCTGTCTTTCCCACACTTGCAGAGCCAATCCCATCATGGTGGCCGGGATGACCATTAATTCAAAACCTGCTCCCGGTTGAAAAATTCGAAATATCGCCGTGAAAATCTCCCAAGCGCGCCCGGCGTCCTCAGCGCGAAAAAACACCCATAAGAAAGAAACAAAATTAAAAGTCAGAAACCAGGCCGCCGCCTGCTTCAACCTTTGGACCCATGGGTTGATCGATAATTCATCCTGGCTGGTTTTCCGACGCTTGTTCCAGTGATCCCGCCATAAATGGTTAATCACCAAGCCGATTCCGTGCAGGATTCCCCAAAGAATAAATCGGGCATGGGCTCCGTGCCACAGGCCACCCAGCCCCATGGTCAATATCAAATTAACATGTTTTCTGATTTCGCCTTTTTGGTTTCCCCCCAGGGGAATATATAAATAGTCTCTCAGCCAAGTGGATAGCGAGATGTGCCATCTGCGCCAAAAATCACGCAAATCAGTGGCGACATAGGGTTGCCGGAAATTATCCATCACTTGAAAACCTAACAGCAAAGCCAAACCGATGGCCAGATCCGAATATCCGGAAAAGTCACAATAAATCTGGATGGAATAGGCATACACCCCCGCCAGGACCGTGCAAGACGAGTATTGGCTTGGGACTTGAAAAACCTGCCTGACAATGTGCTCGGAGACATAGGAAGCGATAACAATTTTTTTGAACAGGCCCATGAGGATCAAACCGAACCCGATTTGAAACGACCGGCGGTCATAGGTTCGGCGAAATAATTGGGGGATGAAATGACGGGCGCGCATTATCGGTCCAGACAGGACCGTGGGGAAAAAAGATACGTAGACCAAGACATCCGTCAATGAGGGGACTAGCTGCCGGCGGTCGCGATACACATCGATCGCATAGGATAAACCTTGGAAAGTAAAGAAAGAAATCCCTACAGGAAATGTTATTTCCGCCATAGGGAGCCTAGCCTGACTTCCCAAAAAGAGTAAAGTCGATTCCAGGGTTGAAAAGAAGAATTCCGAATATTTGAAAAAAGCCAGCAGGCCTAAATTAAAGGACACGTCTACGGCTAAAATAAACTTGCGCCACGACTGGGATATCGGACGATTCAATAAATGGGCTGTTCCCCAGTTGGTCACACCTACCGCCAGCAAAAGCGGGAGGAAGCGCATTTCCAGGCTGCCATAAAATATGCCGTTAACTATGAGAAGAAAAGCCTTATACAAGCCTCTTCGGCCGCGGATCCACCAATTGATTGCGATGACGACCAAAAAAAATAAGGCAAATTCCGGGCTAGTGAATAGCATGATTCAGGTGGTGGTGTTGATCAGTTTATTTTCCGGTCAGCGTCCGAATACCTCGCGGTAAGCTACAACGTTTATACATAAGGCGAGCGGTAAGGTAAAGATTATTCCCACGCCGAATGCGAGAGCCCCAATTGAACTGATGATCGTCAATAACACTCCAAACCCGACAAAGGGCCAAAAATTAGTTCTGACCACGGCAATACTTTCCATCGAAGCCGGCCAAAACGGGGTATCTCGTTCCACGATGAGGAATAGGCTGAACATGAGGACCGCCGGAACTAATAAACTCAGGATCATGCCCGCCAGTTGGCCGATTATCGGAATTACATGAAGAATGGCTGACGCCACCGTTGTCCCTAGGCCCCAGACCAAAACAAATAAAAATGAATTGAGAAAATAGCGGAAACCCTTAAACACATCCCCGACTTGCGGCTTTGGTGTCTGTTGGTCATATAAAGCCAGGGCAATATAGACTAAGCCGGCCATCATCGGTCCAGCCAGAATAGCCCCGGTGACCACAGACAAACCAACAGCCACCAGGGAGGCTAAAACCAGAACGGGCAAATTTTCCTTGTACAAGGAAATTCCCCCTTGTATCCACCCACCGATATTGACTTCGACTTTTTCCATATTTTTTTCTCCGCAAAATTATCGATTTCAAGCACAGTCGCCGCTGCCGATCTAAAATAAGCCATCGCTTCGCTACTGTCCATGAAAAACAAGGCTTCCATTTAGTAAAGCTGCTGACTATAATATCACAGAAAAAAAAAGCTCAACGGGATAACCGGGAAAGGAATAAACATGGCGAATATTGTCGTCGTCGGCACTCAATGGGGTGATGAAGGAAAAGGTAAGGTGGTCGATCTATTAGCCGAACGGGCCGACCTAGTGATCCGCTTCCAAGGAGGGAACAACGCCGGCCATACCTTGGTTATCGGCAATGAAAAATTCATATTCCACCTTATACCTTCCGGTATCCTCCATGACGGCAAATGCTGCTTGATCGGCAACGGCGTCGTTGTAGATCCGGATGTACTCATCAGCGAAATAGAAAGATTACAGGGCCGAGGCGCCAAGATTGGACCAAGCAATTTGATTTTAAGCGAAAAAGCGCATCTAATCATGCCCTATCACCGCGCTATGGATTTAGCTCGAGAAAACATCCGAGGAAGCCGGAAAATCGGGACCACCGGCCGAGGTATTGGCCCATGCTATGAAGACAAGGCGGCCAGAACAGGCGTCCGGGCCATTGATTTATTTGATCTGGAAAATTTTAGAAAAAAACTGGAGCTTGCCCTGCCGGAAAAAAATTGCCTTTTAGAAAAACATTACGGGCAAAAGCCCTTAGACCCGGATGCGATCATGATCGAAGTCGAGAGGTGGGCCAAGTATTTGAAGCCCCTGATCGGCAATGTGGTCAACCTTATACATGACGCGGTCAAGCAGAAAAAAAATCTTTTATTCGAAGGCGCTCAAGGAACCCATCTGGACCTCGATCACGGAACTTATCCGTATGTGACCAGTTCCAACCCGGTGGCCGGTTCAGTCTGTTCCGGCGCCGGCCTGCCCCCCAAATGGATAGATACAGTGGTCGGACTGGTCAAAGCTTACACGACCCGGGTCGGTAGCGGCCCCTTTCCCACCGAGCTTCTCGATGATACCGGCAATCTTTTGCGGGAACGGGGAGCCGAATTCGGCGCAACTACCGGACGTCCACGCCGCTGTGGATGGCTGGATGCGGTAGTCCTCAAGGAAAGTATCCGCCTTTCCGGTGTAAGCTATATAGCTTTGACTAAAATAGATGTGATGAGTGGTTTGGATCGGGTGGCTATCGGCGTCGGCTATGAACTGGATGGGCGCAACATTGATTATATCCCGGCCAGTCTGGAGGAGTTTGAACGTTGTCGGCCTATTTACGAATGGTTCCCGGGGTGGTCCGAGGAGCTACGCCGGGCGCGCCGTATGGAGGACCTCCCTGTTTCCGCTCAAGCCTATATTCGGCGGTTGAGCGAACTGACCGGCGTGGCTATGGGTATTGTATCGGTGGGACCGGACCGGGAAGAGACTATACTTCTCCACGATCCTTACGAAGGCTGAAATCAAGTATTCCCTTCGGAATAACCATGACGATTATTTTAAATAAAACTCAGCGCCGAGTTCATCATTTATGAAGCTGTTCCCCGCAAGGAGGTTGGGTTGGTCCTGATCATTGATTGTTTTTAAATGGTTTCAGAATCATTCCCGCTTTGGTCTTCCGGACGATAAAGACATCATCCTCCTGAAAACCCAGCTTATCAACCATGGCCCGGGGCAGTGACACGCTGCCCCGTTGGCTGACACTGACTGAACCGACTATTAAAGTCAGTTCTTGAGTTCCACTGAGTTCCCCTTTGGGCCGAGGACCCCGCCGTCGGAATTTCTTTGTCGGTTTTTCCACACCGAAGCTGGTCATGACATCCTTGCTCAATCGCCCGGATTCCACGGCTTCTATAACCGCGGAAGCATCAATTTTCCTTCTTCTTTTGGCCATGAAACCACTTCTCCCATAAGGCTGTTGATCATTGGCGTTAAATTTTTCCGGTATGTATAGATTGAAATGTTACCTTTGTTACATTCGAATGTCAAGATCATACATCATAACAGAAAAATAATCTCAATAAAAAAATGTCGATTACTACGGAATTAAGCTCGGTTACATTTCAGCGTCTGGAAAAAATGCATCAAAATCCGTGCATATTCCTAGATCGATACTCTCTCGACCGGATCATTTTATTGAAACTCTCCGCGGCAAAATATGGGAAATGCGCTCGATTGCATGCTCAAGAAAAATTAGCCGCGACGCGGCTAAATCATACAAAAGAGTTTCATCCGGAGCAAAACTGTGCTAATCAGGGCCTATGTTTCGCTCAAATGGACAGACGAACTATGATGTCGTATACGAATCTTTGCGGAATCGCCTGTCAAGGGTCGACCGGGAACACGCCGTCCAATCACTCGGGGCCAACCGACATCGCGACGGCTTGTCTGTCAAACTTCTTGGCCGCACCTGCCTGGTGACTCGAGATGAGATACAAGCCGCCGATGGGAAGCCATTGGCCATAACCAGTCGTTTATGCTTAGCCTACTATCTGTTACATGCCGGACGCGGCAATCTGGAGCAGACTTGGGTGGCCTATAGGGATTTCAAGGATGGGGCATTTTTTCACACCGCCTACGCGCAGTTAGTGGAAAATGAAATTGCGGGGACGTTTGCCGGCCGCTTGCCTCGGCTTCGGGAAACCGTGGACCGAATAGGAGGTGAGGTTTTACCGACCGATTCTGGCGGCGACCTATGCGCCAAGTTCCTCATGCTGCCGCGAATCCCCTTGTCTGTGGTTTTTTATGATGCCGATGACGATTTCCCGGCTTCGGCCAGGGTATTGTATGATGCCAGCGCCACTCGATTTCTCGATATGGAATGTCTGGCTGTCCTGGGATTGATCCTGAAAGACGAACTCTGTGATACTCATTTTTAACATGGAGGAATATTAAATGACCGTTCCTATCGGCCTGGTGGCGGGGACTGTTTTTTATCGACAGGATTTTTTTTGTAATTCAGAACCACATGTTGTCCAGACTCCTTTCGGGCCGGCGACAATCCTGCGGTCTGACCGGTGGGCTTATGTTCCTCGTCATGGTTTGGAAGGCGAGCAATATTTACCACCGCATCGAATCAATCATCAGGCCAATCTGTCGGCGCTCAAAGCTCTGGGCGTAACCGAAGTCATCGGAGTCAATTCTTGCGGCAGTCTACGGCCGTCCCTGGGCCCGGGATCGGTAGTACTACCCAGCGATTATATATGTTTAGGCCAAATCATCACTATTTTTGAGGATCGTCAGGTGCACATCACCCCGGTCCTGAACGAAACAGTCCGCGCCAAATTGAAGGACGCCGCCCAAACGGCGGGAGTGCATCTGGTTGAAGGCGGTGTCTATTGGCAAACTCATGGACCGCGGCTGGAAACCAAGGCGGAAATCAGATTACAGTCCCAGTTTGCCGACATGGTGGGTATGACCATGGCTAACGAAGCCACGATCGCTCAGGAACTCGAACTCTCTTATGCCTCGATATGTTCCGTGGATAATCTGGCTCACGGCCTCTCCCCTATTCCTTTATCATCAGAGGAAATATTAGGCAACGCCGCCATAAATGCCCAAAAAATCATTAAAATTATTGAAAGCTATCCCCGGTAGGCCTAGTGAAAATAGGTCGACATCCTCAATCGGATGTTTCCCCGGATATTAGCTGATCCACGATTTGCGTAAAATTAATCCGGATATTCGTTGAAAAGGCCGGGCGCTCTATCTTCCGAAGGATTTTGGGATGTCGGAATTTAGCCTGGGCCGACCGGCAAGTGAAAATTTATCCATCACCAGCAGGCAAGACCGAGTTTATTTTGTCAATTTTTTGGTCTCCGCGGGTTGGGATATTGGATGATATAAAGTTATATTACCAGTTCCTGACCTTCGATGGCCAATGTGACCTCAAGATGTGAATTTTCGCGGACCAGGGAATAATATTGAGTTGTTTTTTCTAATATTTCAACTAGCTGAGAATCATGATATGTAGGTTCGTGGTGAAATAAAACTAGATTTTTCACTCCGGTTTTTACCGCCATGTCCACCCCCACCAAAGAAGAGCTATGCCCCCACCCTTCCTTGACCATGGATTCGGAGAAGGTGTACATGGAATCAAAAATCAATACATCCGCTTGAGAAAAAAAATCCAGATAGCGTTGCAGGGCGGTGAAGGATAAGTCTTGGTATTCACCATCCGTAGCGTATACCAAAATTTTATTCTCGGCTTTGATTCTATAAGCATAGGAACCACCGGGGTGGTGGAGGAGGATGCAATCCACCGTGATCCCGTCCAAGCTCACGCCTTCCGGACCGATGGATACAAATTCCTTGGTGGAAGCCATTTGATCGAGCTTCATGGGAAACATATCCTGGTCTATTTGCTGAGTCGTAAACTTAGCCTGCAGATCTTTTTTGGGACTATAAACATAAAATTTATTACCAGGAATATAAGCCGGAATAAAAAAAGGGAAACCTTGAATGTGGTCCCAATGAGTGTGGCTCATGAAAAAATGCGCGACCCCTTGTCCCCGCCCGAATGGACCTTGCATGTAATGCAGACCAAGTTCCCTTAAGCCTGAACCTGCGTCGAAAATGAGGTTATGCCCGGCCAAGTTTACTTCAACACAAGAGGTGTTGCCTCCACAGGTTCCCTTGATTTCCATCGGCAAGGAATCCACAAAGGATTTTATAGCTTCCGGGTCATCCAAGTTGACACCCTTGGCCAAACTCAAGGCGCGAGTTATTTTATCAGTAATACTATCCGTGTTGATCGGAGTGGGAATTGATCCTCTCACACCCCAGAACTTAATCCTCATAGAGTTAGAGCCTCCAATCATGAGGTTCCTGGACTGCAACCTATTAATCCATTGATATTAACTCGTTCCCTCGCAAAAATCAAGTAAAAAGTAAACCTTGTCATAAACCCTCGCTTATGAGCGGCAATTGCTTAACCAAATCTTAACGGTCTGTTCATTCCCATATTTAAAGCTATGCGCAGGTGACCGGCGGATTAAGGGTTTTTGCGCGACCACGGAAAATTATTGAAAAATCACATAAATCCACCATCAAATCGCGGATAGGGCGCGTAAATCCTTGGCGAAACGCGAAGTTGGACCGATTTTGGCCCGCAGGCGTATTCACCATACGTTGAGGAGCCAAAATCGGGAAACGAGCGTTGCAGCCAGGAGTTACGTGCCTCGGTACCCGTAAGTGGTGAATTAGGGATCATTAACAAAATTGACATGCTTTATTTGAGAGTATATAGATAGAGTTTTTACGGGCCCGATCCTCGGGCCACGCCGCATTATGGAGGTATAATCAGATGTCTAGCATTGAATTCCGGCGTATGAAAAGACTGCCCCCCTATGTTTTCGCCACGGTCAACGAACTTAAAATTTCCGCTCGAAGGGCCGGCGAGGACATCATCGATTTAGGAATGGGCAACCCTGACCTACCCACTCCAGACCATATCGTGGAAAAGTTGGTGGAAGCAGCTAGAAAGCCCACCAACCACCGGTACAGCGCCTCCCGCGGCATAACTAAACTTCGTCATGCAATTGCAGCCTGGTATGGCCGTCGATATAATGTCGACCTGGATCCAGACACTGAAACCGTGGTCACCATGGGCGCCAAGGAAGGTTTGAGCCACTTGGTGTTAGCCATGATAAGTCCGGGAGACGTGGTCTTTGCTCCCAATCCCACATATCCCATCCACCCGTATTCGGCTATCATCGCCGGCGGAGACCTCAGGTCTATCCCCATCGGTCCGGATCGGGATTTTTTTGAAGACTTGCAGATCGCAGTCAAGCAAACATGGCCGGCCCCTAAGTTATTGGTTATCTCTTTTCCTCATAATCCGACCGGCACAGTGGTGGACTTGGCTTTCTTTGAAAAAGTCGTGAACTTCTGTCTGGAAAACCAGATTCTACTCATTCACGACTTGGCTTACGCCGATTTGTGCTTTGACGACTACCAAGCTCCAAGCCTTCTCCAGGTGAAGCGCGCCAAGGAAATCGGCGTGGAAGTCTTTTCCATGTCAAAAAGTTACAGCATGGCCGGTTGGCGAGTCGGTTTCGTCTGCGGTAATAAAGAAATGGTCGCCGCCCTGACTAGAATTAAAAGTTACCTTGACTATGGCATGTTTCAGCCCATCCAGATCGCGGCCATCATCGCTTTGAATGAAGACCAGACCTGTGTCCAGACCATTACCGATGTTTATAAGGAAAGGCGCGATGTGCTGATTTCCGGTCTCGACCGCATCGGTTGGACGGTTCCCTCGCCTAAGGCCACCATGTTCGTCTGGGCCAAAATTCCGGACCAATTCCAGAAAATGGGATCGGTGGAATTCGCCAAAATGTTGATCCATCAAGCCAAGGTTGCCGTTAGTCCCGGATTGGGTTTCGGTCAATACGGCGAAGGCTATGTGAGATTCGCCCTAGTGGAAAACAACCAACGCATCAACCAGGCCATACGAGGCTTAAGGAAGGTTATGCAGCCATGAAGGAAACCAAAATCGGTATCATTGGCTGGGGCACGGTTGGTAGCGGCACGGCGAAAATTTTACTGGAAGAACAAGACCTCATCCGGCGAAAAGTCGGCTGCCCCGTGATCCTCAAAAAAATTGCCGATCTGGACTTGGAACGTTCCCGCCCTGTTTCCGTGCCCCGGGAAATCCTGACCACGGACGCCGGAGAAATTTTGAATGATCCGGAGATCCAGGTGGTCGTGGAACTAATGGGCGGGTATGAACCGGCCAGGTCCTTTATTCTCCAGGCGATAAAAGCCGGCAAGCATGTGGTTACCGCCAACAAAGCCTTGCTGGCTACCCATGGCCCGGAAATCTTCGACGCCGCGGAGCAGGCTCGCGTGGATATCTTGTTTGAAGCCAGCGTGGGTGGGGGGATACCCTTAATCCGTGGTCTCAAAGAGGGATTGGCCGCCAATCATATACAGCGATTTTTCGGCATCCTTAACGGGACGTCCAATTACATATTGACCAAGATGACCAAGGAAAATCTGGATTTCAACCAAGCCTTGGCCGAAGCCCAGGCTAAAGGCTTTGCCGAAGCCGATCCGACCTTTGACGTGGAAGGTATCGACGCCGCGCATAAACTGGTGATATTAGTAGGTTTGGCCTATGGTCTCAGAGTGACCCTGGATCAGGTTTACGTGGAAGGCATCAGCCGGATAGCCCCCCTGGACATCCAATTTGCCGACGAGTTCGGTTACGTGATCAAATTATTGGCCATTTCTTCTCAAGAAGCCGGGTTGGTCGAAGCAAGACTTCATCCGACCATGCTGCCGAAAGGCCATTTGATGGCTGAAGTCAATGGGCCTTTTAACGCGGTTCATGTTCATGGACATGCCGTGGGAGACGTTCTATTTTTCGGCGCCGGAGCCGGGATGATGCCCACGGCCAGCGCCGTGGTCAGCGACATCATGGAACTGGCCCGCGGTATTCACGGCCAGGCCCCCTGCCGAGTCCCGGCCTATGGCTGGCGAACCACAACCAATAGAGAACTGAGCCTGCGCTCCATGGATCAAGTCACCTCCCCGTACTATTTCCGTTTTTCCGCTTTGGATCAACCGGGTGTTTTATCAAAAATTTCCGGAATACTAGGCAAGCACGACATCAGCATCGCCGCCGTCAACCAGAAAGGCCGGCAAGTGGCCGGAGCCGTGCCGGTGGTCATGCTGACCCATGAGGCCAAGGAGGCGTCTGTTCGAGCCGCTCTGTCCGAATTGGACGGTTTGGAAGTCCTCCGCTCTAAAACCGTGATTATCCGAGTAGAAGATCGACTATGAAATATGCCCTCCTCATCGGCGCCGGCCTGGGAGATCACCCTTTGGCCGAACTGGGTGGTCATACTCCCTTGGAGGCGGCTAGTACTCCCACGCTAGACGCCTTGGCCGCCGGAGGTTATTTAGGATTAGCTCGAACCATCCCTGACAGCCTGGAACCAGGATCGGACCTAGCCGCCATGAGCCTGATGGGCTATGATCCAGTCAAATACCCTACCGGCCGTGGAGCTTTGGAAGCCGCGGCTATGGGCGTCAACCTGGGTTCGGAAGATTCGGCTTTCCGGATGAACCTGGTTACCTTGGCTTTCGAAGAAGGTCGAATGATGATGCGCGATCATAGTGGTGGGAATATTACTTCCGCGGATGCCAAGGTTTTGATCGAATATTTGGCTCGGGAATTACCCTTGACTAGAGGTCAGCGGCTATATCCGGGGGTCGGCTACCGCCATCTACTGGTTTGGACCGGACACTATGACGACCTGCCCACCATCCCGCCTCATGATTGGCGAGATCAAGAAGTTACCGACTACCTCACCGCCTATAAACCAGGAATGAAACCCATTCAAGATCTAATCCAGGCTTCCTGGCCGCTCTTGGCCGATCACCCTTATAACCGCGAACAAATCGCGAAGGGAAAAAGACCGGCCAATTCCATCTGGCCCTGGGGGCAAGGCCGACCATCAACCATGCCCACGTATCAAGAACGATGGGGATTGAGCGGCGCGGTAATTTCGGCTGTGGACATGATCAAGGGCCTGGGAATGTCCGTAGGCCTAAAGCCGATTTTCGTCCACGGCGCCACAGGTCTTGTGGACACCAATTATGAGGGCAAAGTCGCTGCGGCCTTGCAAGCTATCAAAACCGGGGATGTAGTCATGGTCCATTTCAAAGCCCCGGACGAAGCCAGCCACCAGGGGGACATTGCCATTAAAGTGGAAACCATTGAACGATTTGACCAGAGGATAGTCAAACCGATTTGGGAAGCCTTGGAAACCATGGGTGATTATCGTCTTTTGATAGCTTGTGATCACTATACGCCAATTTCCTTGAAAACCCATTCCCGAGAGCCGATACCCTTTATTATTTATCCCGGATCGCATCGCACCGGACGAACCTATTCGGAAAAACAAGCGGCTGATGCCGGTCTTTATTTTCCACAGGGACATCTGCTAGCGGATTTGTTTTTCGGAAACTAGATGATTTGAAATTAATACCTCACCGCAAACCGCGGCGAGTCATTGGCGAGTCTGGAACAACTATGACTTCAACTGTTGTCCCACTTAGTTTCACCCGTTACCGAGTCCTGTACGGCGACACCGACGCCATGGGCGTGGTTTATCACGGCAATTATTTCCGTCTGTTCGAGCTTGGGCGCGCTGAATTTCTAAGAGAGCGGGGGTTGCCTTATAAGCAAATAGAAGCCGATGGCTTGATGCTCCCGGTAGTGGAAGCCTATTCCCATTATTTTAGCTCAGCCCAATATGATGACTTGGTTCTGATAGAAACCAGACTGACCAAAATTCACCGGGCCAGCCTTCGTTTTGATTACGATATTTATCGTGATGACACCAAAAACGAACGCCTGCTGGAAGGCTTTACCATCCATGCCTGCGTCACTTCAAATAAAAAGGTGGTCCGCGTTCCGCGAGATTTGGCTGACACATTGTCAATCATAATTGATTGATTTTCAATTTATTGATCTAAAACCGCCCTATTCACTTTTTCTTTGAGCATACAGGCGATCGCCATCCCCCTTGCTTGCCGTTGGATTGGCGAGCATGCAGGTAAAACCTTTTTGTATCCTGCATGTCGATGATTCCTTGCGACTCGTGGCTGGGAGATTATAGTGGTTCTCGAAAGTTTTTCAGAATAGTGTAGTCTAAATCTCCTTTCCTCCGCTTTTTTCCATCAGCCACAATGTCTGTCATTTCGACCGAAGGGAGAAATCTCATTAAATTTGCTGGTGTTAGAGATTTCTCGTCGCGGCCTATGGCCGCTCCGTTTAAATGACAACGGTGCTTCATAACGAAGAAACTTTCGAGAACCACTATAAATCCGCGTTGGCAAAAAAAGCCAATTTCAAACATCAACATGATCCGACCTCGAGCGACAAATACAGCCTTTGAAGATGTTTTTATTGAGGCTCGAAAATCTTGAGATTTATGGATTTTTTCCGGTGCCATCAGCTGGGTCGCTTGTGTTATCAAAAATCAATCCACCGAACAGAGTGTTCCGTTCGGTGGATTATTCATGACCAAGTCGCCGTTGCCTTTATCTTGGCCTGTTACCTTCCAGCTATTATAGAGATATCCAGTAAAAATGACTTATTTCAATTCACTCAATCGAGCAACACCAGCTTGAGCGCACTTGACATCATCCTCGACGCTGCCGCCGCTCACGCCGATTGCTCCAATTATCTTGCCGTCCTTTTTCAGTGGAATACCACCACCGAAAATAATGACCTTACCGCCGCCAACCGCATTAATTCCGAAAAGAGGTTGGCCGGATTGAGATATCTTGGCCAACTCTTCGGTCGGCATCTTGAGAGCCACGGCTGTGTACGCCTTGTTGGCCGCGATTTCGATGCTCACCAGCAAGGCTTCGTCCATCCGCTGCAGGGCCAGTAAGTTACCTCCGGTATCGGCCACAGCAATGACCATGGGAACTCCAATTTCCATGGCTTTTTTCTTGGCGGCGGCAATGACCTCGAGCGCGGTTTCAAGTTTGATGTTCATTATTCCGCCGGCGGCCGGCTGGGTTTTGGTGTCTTGGGCAAAGACGACGGTAAAAAAGCAAACAACCAACAAAGTGACTGCCACAAGGATCGGAAGCTTCTTCATGTCCTTCACCTCAACAATAAATTTTTAGGCATTTTAATTTAACATTAATTTCAAATTTATTCCAGGAATAAAAAATTTCATAAGTGACCTCCAGTCATGAGAGGTTGTCTGGCTATCTTTAATATGATTGACATCCAAGGGCATCTCGAATAACATGGCTATGTTTGAGGGCGATTAGCTCAGTTGGATAGAGCGTTGGTCTCCGGAACCAAAGGCCACGCGTTCGAGTCGCGTATCGCCCACCATAATAAAATCAAGGGGTTACAAACAATAACTTGTAACCCCTTTTTGCATCGCAACCTAGTCC
>JADFXS010000247.1 GCA_015233515.1 Deltaproteobacteria bacterium
GGTTTCTCGTGACCGACTATTTCAATCTTCCATATCTCATGCCCTTGGTCGAGCTCGTGCCCGGTCCGAAAACTACCGCGGAAATCATGGATCGAATGGAGAACCTATACATCGCCATGGGCAAAAAGCCTATTCGATGCCTGAAAGAGGCTCCGGGATTTATCGCCAACCGAATACAGTTGGTAATCTGGCGCGAAGCCTTCAACATCGTGCAAAAAGGAATCGCCAGCCCGGAGGATGTCGATAAAGCGGTGAAATTCAGCTTCGGCCGCCGATTGGGCGTGGCCGGCCCGTTTGAAATATACGAGCACAACGACGGTTATGACTTAACCTTGCAGTGTGAGAAATACATGTTGCCGGACATGGACACATCCCCGGAACATTATAAATTGTTGCTCGATAAAGTGGCTTCGGGCGAACTGGGAGAAAAAACCGGGAAAGGCTTTTACCAGTGGACTCCTGAATTCACTGAGGAATTTCGTCGAAAAATGTTCAGAAATCTTGTTAAATACAGCCAGGAAGATTTAAAGGAATAATTTTCGAATCGGACTGTTCACTGTGCGCGGGACTGAACAGTTACCCGAGTTCGAGGTAGAAGGAAGGAGTATAACTATGAATGTTCGGACGGTAAAACTGGTTTATTTCTCGCCGACCGGAACCACTAAAAAAATCCTTGAGGGAATTGCGAAGGGACTTGAGGCGGAGGTGGTCGAACACGTCGATTTGACCTTACCCAAGGCCATTGACGCGTCATATCCGGAGATGTGGGATGAATTGGTTCTTTTCGGAGTTCCGGTCTATGCCGGAAGGCTTCCCAAGACGTCCATCCCCAGACTAAGACGGCTCAAGGGGCATAATACGCCGGCGGTTACCGTCGTTCTTTATGGAAACAGGGCCTTTGAAGATGCCCTGGTCGAGCTTGGCGATCTGGTCATGGAGTTGGGCTTTTTCCCCGTCGCCGGCGGGGCCTTTATCGGGGAACATTCCTTTGCCAACGAAAATCGGCCCATAGCAAGCGGACGGCCTGATGACCAAGACCTGGTGGCGGCCAAGGAATTCGGGTCGAGGATCCGGGCCAAAATGTCCGGAATGGGCTTGAGTGATGGGGCGCCCTCGGTGAAGTTCCCGGGGAATGTTCCCTACATAGAACGCGACCGTAGTATAATGGCCGATAAGTCCGCTAGGACGCGGGAAGAAATATGCACCTTATGTGGAACCTGCGCCCCGCTCTGCCCCGTGGCGGCTATCACCATCGATGAGGCTGTCAAGACGGACAACTTCGCCTGTATCTTGTGCCATGCCTGCGTCAAGAGTTGCCCGACCGGGGCCCGGGTGGTGGATGATTCCCATATCAACCGGTTGAGGGAGTGGTTGAACGACAACTGCCAAGCCCGCCAAGAGCCGGAAATTTTCCTGTAAGCTGGAGAAGACAAACTTGGAAAGACAGGATTGGGAGAAATTCAAAATTTGGAGGCGGGTCGGGGAGGCGCACTAGTTCCGCGAATCATTGTCGTCAAGCGGGCAAAGCTAATGATCCCGGGAAATGGTCTCCTGGTGGCGGCACTGTGAATCCATAATTAAATCAATCAACCATGGGATGACCTCCTCGAGTGTGGTTTGATGAATTCTTTTCGTCTCTATTTTAGCCCCCGCTTTAAGGGAGGCTTTTCAGACTTAATAACTTATCGAGAACCTATTTTTAACAATAGTTTATGGAGCGGAATTATGAGAATTTTCAAGATTTCTGTGATATGTGCCCTGTTCGTGATGGCAACACTACTGGCCGGCTGCGCGGGAAGCTACCAGGCACGTAACCTGGAACTGAAGGACTCCCCTCTGGTCAATCCCGATATCCTTTCCAAAGGGGAAGGCGATCAGGCTCTGTACCGCTACGTGAAACCAGGCCTCGATATTAAAAGCTACAAAAAGGTCCTCATCGACCAGGTTATCATCTACAAGGACGGGGAACTGGATAAGGATGCGCTCGCAAACTACCAGACCCTGGCCAACAACGCCTATGTCTACCTGACCCGGGAATTGGAAAAGGACTACAAGATCGTTAAGAGCGCCGAGCCTGGTACCCTGAGAATCCAGTGGGCGATCATCGACGCCGACTCTTCCAAGCCGGTGCGCAACACGCTTTCGACCTTCGTGCCGGTCGGTATTGCCATTTCTCTCGTCAAATTGGCCGCTACCGGCAAGCAGAGCGGAGTCGGTGAAATCACTATACAGATGAGAGGCACCGATGCCGTCACCGGCGAACTGCTGGCCGCGATGCTTGATCGGCGCGTCGGGGGCAAGGACATCACCGAGCTCTGGAGCAGTTGGTCCAACGCCGACGATGCTCTGAAATATTGGGCCAAGAGGGTTCGTTTTGTCATGTGCAAAGGGCGCCACGAATCAGACTGCGCCAAGCCTGAGTGATCTCGCATTCATGGCCTTAGCCGATCACCTCGATCGAACCTTACCCAAGGCCGATGACGCACCATTTCCTGAGATGCGGGATGAATTGGTTCTCTTCGGGGTTCCGGTCTATGGTGGATGATTCCCATATCAACCGGTTGAGGGACTGGTGGAACGACAACTGTCAAGCGCGCCAGGAGCCGGAAACATTCCTGTAAGTTGGAGAAGGTAAACTAAATAGGCATACGGACCTAAATGGACTGCCAGAATAAAAACATCGCGGAGATGGACAGCCTTAACCCGGGGTCGCTTTTCAGCCATCCGCGGAAAGCAGCCAATATTCTATGTTGACCGGTCGATGCCGCGGACATGGCACGACAAGGGCGTATGCAGCGGTGTAGCGAATTTTTCGTAATTTCTAAGGGTGTTGAGGTAAATCATGCCTTCCTACTCGCAAAAAGCGATCGATATTGTCAGACGCCTTTTTGAACGACGCCGTCCAGTCCCCAATGACGAGGAATTATTTAATTTTTTCTGTTTGAACTTGCCGGACGATACTTTTTCCGTGGTTCGTTTCGAAGGTGAAGAGCGTCTAAACCAGCTGTATCGATTTGAGTTCATCCTGGGTTCGGAAAACCCGGATGTGGATGTGGATGCCATACTCATGTCTCCTGCTCTATTTGTCTATTTACGGGATCAGGAACGAAGCGTGCCTTTCCACGGCATAATCATAGAGTTCGAGCAAATGCATCAGGCTCTGGGGCAATACTATTATCGCGCGGTCATGGCCCCCAAACTGTGGCTATTGACCCAGACTCAGCACAACCAGGTCTTTTTGAACCAGACCGTTCCGGAAATTTTGAAACAGATTCTAAATGAAGGCGGGCTGACCACTCTCAACTACCAGTTCAAGCTGCAAAATAATTATGACCAGGCATTCGAGTATATCTGCCAGTATGGTGAAACCCATTTTGATTTTTTTGCCCGCTGGCTGGAACGGATGGGCATGTATTTTTATTTCGATGTAACCAGTGAGGGGGAAAAAATCATCATCACCGATAGTCTGCTCGCTCATGAACCCCACGTCCGCGGCGGTGACGAAATTCCTTATCTGCCCCCTTCGACCACACCTGAAAGGCGCCAGGCGACGATCCAAAAGTTCAATATGCGCCAGCAGCGTCTGCCTAGTGAAGTAATGCTCAAAGACTACAACTATCGGCGGCCAAGCATGTAGTTGGGCGCCTGGGCCACCACCGAAGCGGAAGGCGGCGGCCGCATTTATGCCTATGGCCAGCATTTCCAGACTCCGGCGGAAGGGTTGTTTTTAGCCCGCATCCAGGCCCAGGAGATAAGCTGTCGTCATAAGACCTTTCATGGTGAAAGCACGGCGCCCTACCTGCGGCCGGGTTTCATATTCAAGATGCAAAAACACTTCCGGGAGAGCTTTAACGGCGAGTATCTGACTACCGGTATCAAGCATGACGGGGCCCAGGCCTTGGCTTTTGTTTCCGGGGTGAGCCACGATTTAGTCCCCGAAGAGAAAGAATCGTTCTATCGGAACAGTTTTACCGCCATCCCGCGGCAGGTCCAATATCGGCCGCCCCGGGAACACCCCATGCCGCGTTTCTACGGCACGCTCAATGCTCACATCGACGCCGCCGGCAGCGGCCAATATGCCGAAGTCGATGAACAAGGCCGTTACAAGGTCATTCTGCCGTTTGACCTGTCCGGGCGCAAGACCGGCAAGGCTTCATCCTGGCTGCGCATGTCCCAGCCCTACGTCGGCGCCGGCCACGGTATGCATTTTCCCCTCCACAAGGGCGCGGAAGTGCTCTTGTCCTTTATCGAAGGGAATCCGGACCGGCCGATCATCACCGGCGCCGTCCCCAATCCGGCTCAAGCCGGGGTCATGCATTCCTTGAACCAAACCCGAGGCGGATTCCAAACCGGCAGCGGTAACATGCTTCTGGTCGAAGACAAAAAAGGCAAGGAACGCATTCTCTTACGCTCCGGCGACAAAGGCTCGCAAATATCCTTTGGCGCCGGCTCGCCCTCGGAAATATTTTTAGGCACCAAGTTTCAAAACGAAATCGCCAGCTTTGCTTCAACTCAATCCGCCGGCTATCTCGGCCAGCTCATGGCCATGTTCAAAGTCTCTCAAATAACCGGGTTCCGCAAGCTGCAGCTTTTGCTGAAATCGCTTGAACGACTGGTGGAAATGGCCCCGGAACTGGTTGCCCTGGTCGCCACCGGGACCGGTGAAGCTGAAAGCAAAGAGTTGGAAGAAAGAGCCGAAGGCTTAAAAAACCGAGAAGAGGCTTTGGCAGAACAAAAGGCCAAAGTTGATGAACTTAAAGCTGAAATCCACGATTTGGAACAAGAAATCAAGACTTTAACCGACATTCTGAGCTTCATGCAGGCGCAAAACAACCAGAATCCGGGCGAAGACCGGAGTGCTGAAATCGCGGCGGCCCAGGCCAAGCTGGCCGAA
>JADFXS010000248.1:0-467 GCA_015233515.1 Deltaproteobacteria bacterium
CAAACCGGCTGGTCCACCGCCGACCACGGCCACGTTTTCCTTGTGTTTGGGGATGATGAATTCTTCTTTTTTATCAAGATGGTAGGTGTAGATATCCGAAAGAAACCTTTTTAGCAGACGGCGTCTTATGGCCCCGCCTTTGGATTGATAGTTACACTCCAGTTCGCATAAACCGCAAACGTAGCCGCAAATGGTAAACAGGGGATTCTTTTCATAAAGATAGTCCCCGATTTGAATGATACCATTGGTGGCTTCCTCGGGGTCTTCGGGGAGGAGGGATATAAGCACGTTAGTCCGTTGGATGTCCTCATTTATGGGACATTGGACCTGACAGGGCGGTAGATATTGCTTCACCGCCTGTTCAACTCCGGCCCACCCTTTACTGATAGAGTTCCACATCTTGACCACTCCTTGAAGAGCAAAACGAGCGCATTTCCGACAGCCGGCCGTTAACCGACGGCTCAGCT
>JADFXS010000248.1:512-4321 GCA_015233515.1 Deltaproteobacteria bacterium
CGCTGATGACGAAGAGCTATAACCAGGCCAGATGAGATGATTGGTTGATAGGATCCAAACTTGTCGCGTTAAAAAATCAGGTCCAGGCTGATAGTTGACGCTGTCCAAGGTTGAACATGCAAGCGAGTGGGTTCCCTGCAGCTTGCTGCGAGGAGCTTCAACAAAGGGTGGTTTAGAGTAGTTCTTTCAATACCGCGTTTTGTGATCGCCGTAACGTTATGCGCCCAGATCCATCGTCTGCGCAAATGTCGATCGGCTAATCCCGCCCGTCACTAAAACTGAACGGGCAAGTCCGTAGTGAAACAAGCTCGGCGGCAATGAGCAACAGGTCTCACTGCTTGAAGCAGTGCCTGGCTATCGTGGCCGCAAGCCGGATCGAAAATCTTCCCTCGTAATCCTTTACTATCATGAAAAACATACTTGACGCTATAAATAATTATACCAGATGCGGGGTTTATTCGCTGTTCTTCCCTGGTCGCCATGCCTCATCTTTCCGTAGTGTTTGATCCATCATAACTTCTTCCTTTTCCAGCAATGATTTCCTTATCGGCCAAAAAAATTGTCTATCGAAACTTTCACGATATCTACCTAAATCCACCATCAAATCGCGGATAGGGCGCGTAAATCCTCGGCGAAACGCGAAGTTGGACCGATTTTGGCCCGCAGGCGTATTCACCATACGTCGAGGAGCCAAAATCGGGAAACGAGCGTTGCAGCCAGGAGTTACGTGCCTCGACACCCGAAAGTGGTGAATTAAGGTCTTAGGTCCGACTTGCAATTTTAACCTGAATGCGCGTATTCTACGGCGGATCCAATATCGGGGAGGTCATTGTAATTACACCCCGATTATACCGATGACCGTGGGGCGTAAACGGACAGACATGGAGAATTTAGGATCGCTCGCCAGGAGGATGAATAGATGTCACCCGAAGAGATAAAGAGTCTGGAAGAACTAAGTGTCAGCGCCATCCGTATGCTGGCGGTGGATATGGTGGAAAAAGCCCGTTCCGGCCACCCGGGCTTGCCTTTAGGCGCCGCTCCCATGGCCTATGTGCTCTGGTCAAGATTTTTACGTTTCAATCCCGATAACCCCGGCTGGCCTAATCGGGATCGATTCATTCTTTCGGCGGGCCACGGGTCGGCTTTACTGTATGCCTTGTTGCATCTTTTCGGGTACAACCTTTCTTTGGAAGAACTAAAGAACTTCCGGCAATTGCATAGCCTGACTCCTGGTCATCCCGAATACCGGGTGACCCCGGGGGTGGAGGCGACCACCGGACCGCTGGGGCAAGGATTTGCCATGGGCGTGGGTATGGCCATGGCCGAGGTATTTCTAACCGAAGCCTTCAATCGTCCCGGTTTTAATATAGTCGATCATTATACTTATGCCCTTGTCTCGGATGGCGACCTGATGGAAGGGGTTTCCTCCGAGGCCGCCTCCTTGGCTGGAACCCTCGGGCTGGGAAAACTCATTTATTTATATGACGACAATGGCATTTCCATTGAAGGCTGCACTGATCTGGCTTTCATGGAGGATGTCAGTCTTCGTTTTCAGGCCTATGACTGGCAAGTAATCAGGGTCTCCGACGGTAACGACCTGGACAGCATCGGAAAGGCTATTGCCAACGCCCGCGCGGAAAAGTTTCGGCCATCCTTGATCATGGTCAAGACAAAAATAGGATACGGAAGTCCAAAAGAAGACACCGCGGCCTGCCATGGAGAACCACTGGGAGGGGAGGCCATCAAGGCCACCAAGAATTTCTTTGGTTGGTCCGAAGATGAACTTTTTTTCGTCCCGGAAAAGGTTCAGAATCATATTTCCAAGGCCAAGCTAAGGGCTCAACATGCGGAAAAGGACTGGCAGGAACTTTGGGGTCGGTATCGAACCGCCTTCCCGCAAGAAGCCGTGCGCTTGGAAGCCTGGATGACCAGATCCTTGCCCGCGGATTTGAACTCTCTGTTACCAATGTTCAAATCAGACCAGAAGCCGATAGCGACCAGGTCTGTCTCCGGTAAGGTGCTCAACGTTCTGGCGGCCAAGATACCCAACCTCTTGGGCGGCTCGGCCGACTTGGCGCCGTCCAACAAGACCGCCTTGACCGGTTACGGCGATCTTGGTCAAATCGGCGGCCGGAATATACACTTTGGTGTTCGCGAACATGCCATGGCCGCGGTTGTTAACGGAATGACTTTGCATGGAGGTGTGATTCCCTACGGTGGAACGTTCATGGTTTTTGCCGATTATATGCGCCCGGCCTTGCGACTGGCGGCGATCATGAACATCCCCTCTATTTTTATTTTTACTCATGACAGTATCGGAGTCGGCGAAGACGGTCCGACTCACCAACCCGTGGAACAAATGTCAATGATGCGGGCGACTCCCAACCTGACGGTCATCCGGCCGGCGGACGCCAATGAGACGGCCCAGGCCTGGAAATGCGCCTTGGAGTCTTCCGGGCCCACGGCGCTGATTCTCACCAGGCAAGACTTGCCTGGTCTTGACTTGGATAGTTAGCCGGTGTTGGAAGGAGTCAAGCGCGGAGCTTATATTCTGGCTGATTCCGACGGTCCACCCCAATGTCTGTTGCTGGCTTCCGGCTCGGAAGTACATTTGGCCTTGGCGGCCAAGGATCGGTTGGCTGGGGAAGGAGTTCGCGCTCGAGTGATCTCCATGCCTTCGTGGGAATTATTCATCGCCCAGCCGGTGGAATATCAACGGCAGGTTATCCCGCCCCAGGTTCAAGCTCGAGTCGCTATTGAAGCCGGTTGTTCTTTTGGCTGGCATCGGTGGATAGGGGAGACAGGAGAAATTATTTGCGTGGATGCTTTCGGCCTTTCAGCCCCTGGCGATCAGATATATAGAGCTTTCGGTTTTACGGTGGAAAATGTCGTCGACAAGGCCAAGTCCGCTATTGCCCGAGCCCAAGGCTGAAAGACATATGAATATGTAGGCCCGCTAATCCCGCGGCTTGTTGCTGGGCGCTTCAACATGTCCGAGTTTTCTTCACAATTTCTTCTCCCACGGTCGCCATAATTCCCATAATAAAGGCATAACTCTCCGTCGCCGTCGACCAAGGGCGGCGACGGAAAAATGTCCGGGCGTGGCATGGGATCACGCGATCTTACTGAAAAAGGCTCCCGCCGCTTTGTCCAGGGAAGCGGCCATGTCCAGTATTTCCTTGGGGGGAAACTGACGGACCACTTTCTGGGTGGTAGTGTCGATCATTTTAATGACCGTCTTTCCAGTGTTCTTGTCCAAGGAAAAGGTGAGATTCAAATCCCGTTCTTGGGCATATTCGTTTAGACTTTTCACGGTGGAATTGATTTCCGCTTCCGTGAGTTGTTGGGTTGACTGTTTGTTGGGCGTCGTATCCGCTACAGACGTCCGAGGCCCGGCCGGCGGCTGATAGGTTTTGGCCGGGATGGTTTCCATCCCAATACTTTTTAGCTGTTCCATAGCCCACATCCTTGTGAGTCAGTTTAAATATTACCTACAGAGTCAAAGGCTCATCCGGGACCCGGTGGATAATCCGGCGCTGTCCGCAGGGGATTAAGTCAGCCGAAGTCGTCTACCTGATCAGACTACCTCCTCCTGGTCACCACCTTTCAGCGGTGTCACTCTTCTTATCGACCGTCGGGCAAAAATCATTAAATCTTTTTTTTCCCTAGGCGGATTAAAGTTTGGCGGGCTCCGGACCGATAAGCCAAGTGACGGAGTAATCGGCTGGTCACTTGGGAAGGAAAGGAGGATAGCCGGATTCTGATTCCTGACCGGCTAATGCTTGACAATCAAAAACAAAAGGCAGGGA
>JADFXS010000248.1:4331-4871 GCA_015233515.1 Deltaproteobacteria bacterium
TCTCCGCAAGAAGCGGAGACCAATGAAATTCAGGGAGGAATTTTCATGGCAATTTATACTCAATACAATCAGGCGGCCACGGTCGCCGCTTATGACCTGAGCAATGCTTCCAAGGCATTGTCTACCTCGATTAATCGAATGTCTTCCGGTTTGCGGATCAATTCCGCGGCGGATGATGCCGCCGGCTTGGCCATTCGGGAAATGATGCGGGCCGACATCGCCACCCTCAATCAAGGCCAGCGTAACGCTTCGGATGCGGTGAACATGCTCCAGACCGCGGACGGAGCTTTATCGGTTGTTGATGAAAAACTCACCCGGATGAAGGAACTGGCCGAACAATCTTCCACCGGTACTTACACGACTGCCCAGCGCGAAATCATGAACTCTGAATACCAGGCCATGGCCAAGGAAATCGACCGGATTGCCAACGCCACGGATTTCAATGGTATTAAGTTGTTGGACGGCAGCGTCAGTCTGCAGCACGGCTCGCAGGGTATTAAGATCCATTTCGGGACCGGCAACAACGCGGCTGAAGATTAT
>JADFXS010000249.1:0-2204 GCA_015233515.1 Deltaproteobacteria bacterium
TCCAGTCGGCCATGACCTTGGATATGATTGACGGTTACCGTTTGGACCCGGGATCCAAAATGGTCATTGCGTTAGGGGAAGCGCCCCCGCCGCCGTTGAAACCTAAGTTGATAAGTTTTGTCTGCGCCAGCTGCAAGGCGGCCAATCAAGTGGAAACCATAAACGGCAAGGTCTCGTGCGAATACTGCGGGACGCCTTATATCGCCGGTCATTAGAACGTCTTAGCGTCCGAATTTTTCCGCCGCTTCGGCCAATAAATCCATGATGATCCGGGCCCGGTCCGCCGCGATGATCCTTCCGCTTTCCTTGTAACGGATCCCGTGGTCCGTGACATGAAACTTAGGGGAATACTGATACATTTTCAATAGCGCCGTGGCCAGGTCGCTCCGCTCCAGCAAGAGTTTGGTTCGAGACGCGTCTGCGGTCTTGACCACTACCAGCTTATCCAGTTCAGGGTTGGTGGGGATCGGCAGATAACGGTTCGGCATGATCGCCTTGCCAAACTTGGCTCCCCACCAAGCGGCTTTCATATCCAGGCCCATATCCTGGTTTTTATGGAACAGGACGTTGATGTGTACTGCGTACCTGGTTTGTTGGCCGAAAGAACGGGTGGAGGTGGATGAACCCCGGTAGAGGATAAATTCCAGGTCCTGATAAAACCCGGTGGCGGCGCCTAAAAAAATTTTGGACAGCAAGCTGTGAACCATGGGGTTGGCCAGCATTTTCATAGCTTGAGATAGGTCTTTGATTCCCAGTTCCGGTGCAACCATTTTCTGAAGAGAGGGAGATTCCAGTAAATCGTCTATCCCGGGTTTGAATTCCAATCCTAGTTCTTTGGCCAGAGCCACCCAGTCATTCCGATCGGACATACAACTCCTTTATGCGGGTCAATTAAATATAAGTGAACCTCAGACCGTGTCTTGGGGACCCTGATGCCGTGAGCGAGCCATCATCGCCCCAGCGCTTCGGGCGTAGTGAAGAAAGTGGTGTCTTTGTCTTTCATCCGGACCTTGGCCCAGCCCGGTCCGGAGTCTTCGATCACAACCGATAAACCGGCCTTAAGCTTGAAAATTTCGCGTTTATCCCTCATCTTTTGGAGCGCGGCCGTATCCTCCGCCTTGGTCAGTCGATCTGCTTCCAATATTGAATCCTTAGCAAGCGAAGCAAAGAATCCTTCTTTGGTTATACGATCTTTAGCCGCCTCACTCGTGGATGCCGGTGGAGTGGTAGGCTTGGTTGCCGGCTTGACTGCCGAAGATGACCTGGAGGGCGCCGGTTTTTGGGGTGGAGCAGCAGCCTGGGGAGGCGTCTTTTTTTCCTGGGTTTCCGAAGATAGCTCTTCCACGAGGACAACGACTTCTTTGTGCAGATCGTTTAGGAAACCATCTAGATCGGCCGTCAAATCGCTGCCTGAATGATCATTGGATATGAACAAGTATGCCCCAAAAATCAGGGTGATGATCACGATAAACCAGATAATCGGCTTTGAGCGGGTTCCTTTTTCCAGGTTTCGGCCGCAACCCTCGCAGTACACGGCCGCGGGGCCGATGAACTTATGGCAGGACGGACACTGCCGCCGAATAATTTTATGATCGGGGATGGTCGGCGGTTCGGTAACCGCCGGTTTTGCCTCGATCAAGGGCCCCAAGGGCTGCCCGGGTTTGGGGGCGGCCGGAGGTTTGGAGCGTTTTGGGATTTTCGGCAGCGGCGGCGGTTTCGTCGGGAACTTTTTCAGTAGCTGAATCAGTTGGTCTTGTTGTTTCATTTATCTATCCCCTCCTGAGGGCAGGTCGAAAAAAATGGTTCCATCAACAAGCTTTCATACTCCAAACACAGGCGCGATAGAATTTGATTTTCCCCTAAGACACAGCGCTTTTGGCCCCTCTCGGATTGCCGTAACCCGCCGCCCGACGGCGGGTCGGATACTCCAATATATTTATAGCTCTCTTCTAATCATTAAACATTTTTCCGAAGGTTTATGAGGCGGAGCTCGTTATTTGACCCGTTCATATGTTCCGTCAAATCGACAATTGAGGCCGTGATAACCGCAGGGGTCGCCTTCTTCCACTTCCACCTTCCGATTCGAAAAGGTCAAGGTCAGTTTGGGACATTCTGAATCGGTAAAAACAGCTTGGTTGCCTTTAATGGCGGCCACCGCCTTTTTGATTTCTCCCGAACAGCGCTGAGCCTGCCAATTGGTTTTC
>JADFXS010000249.1:2299-4865 GCA_015233515.1 Deltaproteobacteria bacterium
AACCCGCCGGATGTTCGGTCGCCGGACTGCGGATCGCCGGCTGAGGGAAGGAAAAGCCTGAGTTGCGCTATACGTTCCCGGGTTGCCGCGGCATAAGCTTCCGCCGGCATCAGATTTTTAGCCTTGGCCAGTTCCTTGGCCCTGGGTTCGCGGACATACTTGACCCAATCAACTTGCGCCTGCTTCACGATACTGACTTGATCCGATGATAACCTGTCCATTAGCTGCTTCCAGGTGGTATTCAGCTCTTTTTCCGCGTCTTGAAATTCTCGGGATTCGGACATGAATTTTTTATACTCTTCATCGGTTAAGGCTGATACCCGGGGGACATTCAGGAGTAAGACGGTCAGAACCACGACCAAAAAAATCGTGTGCGCACGGCAGTGGGCATTTCCGGAAAATATTGTCATTTCGTCACCTCACCACGAGTATGGTCGACAAATCAAGTCATCAAAGGTGAAAGATCGATCATCCGCATATCACGCCTTAACTTCGGCCAAATTCTTTAAAGTTCGTGGACCACCACCTGGTTCCGCCCGGCAGCTTTGGCCCGGTACAGGGCTTTGTCCGCCCGTCCTAAAAGATCGGTCTCATTAAGATCGGAGGAGTCGAGTTGTGAAATTCCAAAAGAGGCCGTAATTGTGAAAGATTCACCTTTTTCCGAATAGAAGACCAGTTTTTCTAAACGGCTGCGAATTCTTTCGGCCATCACCACCGCCGAACTTTCCGGGGTATGCGGCAATACAAGGGTAAACTCCTCACCGCCATAACGTCCGATTATATCTTCGGTGCGAGCTTCCTCTTTTAAAAGTTTTCCAAAGCCGATCAGAACATGGTCGCCGATCTGATGACCATGAGTATCGTTGACCATTTTAAAATTATCCAGGTCGCACATGCAGACACTTAGCGGATATTTATGTCTTTGGGCGGATTTCAGCTCCACGGCCAGGCAGACCATCAGATGCCGCCGATTATTAACTCCGGTTAGACTATCGGTTATTACCAACCGGTGTAATAATTCCTCACGCTCCCGCATGGCTGCTTCCCGCATCTTGCGCTCGGTAATATCTTGAACGTTAATGATGCAGTAAGTAACTAGTCCTTCATCTTTCACGGTGGTCACATCCACCAGGACTGGAAATGTGGAATTGTCTTTTCTGGAATGCTTGGATTCGAAAACGTAATGTTCATTTTCCCGCGCGAATCGCATTTGTATCGAGAATTCTTCCAGGAAATCGGGAGCTATGATATAAGCGATCGGTTGGCCGGAAAGTTCATCGACGGCATAACCGTGCATTTTGGCAAAGGCTTGATTCATCATTTCCAGGACTTTGCCGTCAGCGCTGCTGACCATGACACCCCATTGGGCATAGTTTAAAATATCGGCCCATTGTTTGAGTTGTTCTTCATATTTTCTTTTTTCGGTAATATCATAAAAAACGCAATGGGTTTGCTGAGATTTCTTTTTTTCGTCCCGGCTTATCTTGCAGTCAAATTCCACGAAAATGCAAGAGCCGTCTTTTTTAAGTATTTCGAACTGAACGCTGGTAACATCTCCCAGGGTTTCAATTTTATGGAAGTTCTTGGCAAAATGATCACGCCATTCAGGATGCAGGAATTCAATGAATGGGCGGCCGATGACTTCTTCACGGGCGTAACCCAATTTTTCCAACCAGGCTTGGTTGACGTCAAGGAAGCATCCATCGGCATCCAGGGATTGGTAACTGACCGGCGCAAATTCGTAAAGCGCTCTGAATTTGGCTTCACTTTCCTGCAAGGCGTTTTCGACTTTTTTTCTTTCCCTGTCCATCTTGGCGACGTAAAGAGCCATATCTATGGCCACCTTGAGCTGACGACTCTCAAATGGTTTCAGGATGTAACCGAACGGCAGGGTTAGTTGAGCCTGCTTCAGTCGGTCATCATCGGTATCGGCCGTCAGAAAAATAATCGGTATTTCAAATCTGGAACGAATGATTCGGGCCGCCTCAATGCCATCAACTTTGCCGGCCAATTTGATATCCATAATTATCAAATCAGGACGTGCCACCGGCGCTTGGTCGATGGCTTTTTCACCAGACAGGACAGTGGAAATGATCTCATAATGCAATTCCGTGAGTTCACAGGCCAGATCTTGGGCGATAATAACTTCATCTTCCACGATCATGATTCTAGCTCTGAGCATTTACATTTTACTCCATAGCCTTGAGAGAAAAATCGGCGCATACTGAAGCTTCCCGCGGTAAATCGCGGGGTTGGCGCTCACCTGCATATTCAATGTGGCAACTTGATCGCTGGTCAGGCTGTGACTTGAGGTGCATCGGCCGGATGATCATCAAAGTCCCAGCGAAAACAAGATGGTTTGATCAAATGTCAGCGTCGGGAAATATAGTCTTTTCCGCATCCCCAAGCAGACATAATCTATTCGGCGCTCAGTAATCCCACAAACCATTCTTCGGCTTGAGGGGGAATGCGGTCGAAGACCACCATGAAGTTAACGCTTTGGCCGGGTTGAAGGTTGACATTGTTATTTTTAGTCCCGTTACGGTTACTTAAGCGTCGTTCGATT
>JADFXS010000250.1 GCA_015233515.1 Deltaproteobacteria bacterium
TTCTTCCGCCGCTTTTCTTTCGGTGATATCCACGCCGATGGCCCAGGATCGCCAGCCGGGAATGGGGAAATGCCTGGAAACATTAAACCAGGATATGGTTTTTACCGAGCCGTCCTTTGTGGTCAGCCGCCACTCCCAGTCTCGAAAATCGTGCCCTCGTTTTTCAATTTCCTTGCGCATGTTTTCGCGGTATTCCTGGTCAGGATAGAGCAACTCCATGGCTTTAGGGTTGCCGACAATTTCATGGGCGCTATAGCCGCTGACCCGCTCGGCTTCCCGATTCCAGACGATCAAATTGAATTGCTGATCAAAAGCTTCCAGCAAGACCGGCATGTTTTCACCGATAAAGAGCAACCGGCCGCTACGCTCCTGCAGTTCGCGATCCTGAGTCTCCAGTTTGTCCTGGAGTTCGGCTTGTATTCGAGCCAGACGTTCCATCTTCTCCGCCAACAGACGTTGTTCCTGCCGTAATTTCCGGATGGATCGGGAGAAATTACCGAGGCGCTCGGTAGATGGATCGAGATCGATTGTGGATTCGGTCATAGTGACTGCTACCTATTGAAGCTCCCCGCGCTAGGTTGCGGGATATCTTCGACATGTCAGGAGGAATGCGCTTTAATAATTTGCTCGCTAGCCCGCAACAACCCGCGGGGAATGCCCTCGCCGGCATGTTTATGAAAACTCGGGCTAAGCGTTTTGTCCCTTGACTAAAGGCGTAAAAAAAGCCAAATACCCTAGTAAGATTACATCAATGGGCAAGGAGCGTAAACATGAACCACCGGAAACATTCAGCGAAAAGGTTAGCGTTACCGGCTCTTTTATTGATGGTCGTTCTATCTTGGCCCGCGATGGTGGTCATGGTCAACGCCCAGGAAACGATGACCTTGACCAAGGCCGACCAGGGAAAAACCACGGAAGCCAAGGTTGGGCAAATCATACGGATTGAATTACCAGGCAACCCGACCACCGGATATGACTGGCATCCGATTGAGGTGGACGGTCAGTATCTGGACGTCCTAAGCAAGGAGCCCAAGAAGTCGGGACAAACAAATTTAATCGGCGCGCCGAGTCTGATAGTCAGCCGGTTCCAGACCAAAAAACCCGGAAATACCACCGTGGAACTGGCGTATTTCCGTGTATGGGAAGGGGCGGCGACGGCCACGGACCGCTATCGGATAAACTTGGTTATCAAGCCATGATCACCTCAGGCCGGAGTATCTTCGGATCGCATTATGACCCGGGGTGTCATCGTTCCCTGCCCTCGCTCATGGTGGGACGGACAAAACATCCGGGGGTATGAATGCCTGAAATCTCACCCCTGATTTCGACCTGATCACCCGAAGGGCAAACTCTAGGGAAAGGTCACTTCTTTCCCTAGTATAATCGCTGCACTCCTGCTAGAAATCGTCCGGCTGTCACGTCATTTTCAGATCGGGCCGATAAATCAACCTCACGACCGTCAAGTAATGGATGGCTTCGAGTGGAATGCGTTGTCAGCCTGTCTATTTATCTCACCAGGGCCAGCCGTATGGGGTTAAAGGCATATCTGTCGCGCGTCCGTCAAAAACCGAGGAAGACACTCCCAAGCCGATGCTGGCGGTGGAATGAGCCTTCCATAAATAAATTTCCTTTGTCTTAAGCAAAGGATAACGATATTGGGTTTTGCCCAGGGGCAAGGTCCGGGAGCCGTCCACGACTCCGACGATGGAAACCGCCCGCCCGGGAGCGTAAACCGCCACATCCAGATATCTGGAATCCATGACCATGAAACGTCCGGCGGATTTATCCGGGTCATGGGGACGACCGTAATAGTCAACCGGTTCCTGAAGAACGGTGAGAAGCGTTCCGTCCGGAGTATTGATCGACTCTAGAATCATGCCGTTGAACATGACCGTTTGACCGCGAAAAGAGTCCGGATCATTAAAAACCGTCGGAAAAGTCAGATCTGTCCTGACCTGACGCCGGACTTCCTCGGAAATGGTCGGTCCACAAGCGCTTAAGGAAATAATAATCAATAGCAGTCCCCACCATATGCCCCGGGACCGCGAGTAATAAACCATGCTTGCCTCCTACTTTATGATAACCGTTTATTGAAGCGCCCCGCGGCAAGCCGCGAGGGATCTTCGACATCAAAAGAACGAACACGTTCTTATCTTATGCTCGCATACGCCGCGCCAAGCTACGGGGTATGCGCGCGCTTACATGTTCAACTCTTCAATATCATTTTAGAACCTGAACAAAGAACGGTCAAGGTTTTTAAAGACCTTTCTTCAGCTCCTTCTGCATGGTAATCCTCTTAAACGGAATTATCAGGCAACCAGTTGATAACAGAAGATAATAAAAAATAATCGCTTGGAACCGCCGAAGATTCGACCATTTCCTGGTTTACTTAACTCCTTGTTGTAAGATATAATAGAATTTATATAGCTGACTTGGGATTGGAGTCATCGGAAAATACCAGATCCGAGGCTACCTGTGCTGGATAATCGCGGACGTTCCAAGTGATTGCCTAACTAAGAATATCGGCCCGTACCTGAGCGGGGGAGTTTGGGGGCTGGAGGGATACCGACATATTTAGATGACTCTTCAACTGAGCCCGCCGGCGGCGGACAAGCCTGACAAACAGCCGGCCCCAGGGAACAGTTTGACAATCCTTGAGGAAAAAATTATTGGTCTAGACTACTCGCCACTGAATACCGCTGGTCAGATATTCTTCCCCTACAGGCGACTCGATGGCCAAAGCAGATGATTTCAAAACATCTGTCCAACGTGGTTTGAAATGAGTGAACCCGTAACCCTGTCCCGGTAACGAATTTGAAACCGGTTTCGCGCCGGAAGCGAACAAAACGACGGTCTACCGACCCCTGAAGAATATAATTGAACATGAGCATCTTAGTATCGGAACAAAAATCTTTTGTGGTTTTAATGAAGGTTGCCCAAGAAGATCCACAAATCGCTCAAACGTTGATATCCCTTTTGAAACTTCAGAATATCCATCGAAAATCGCTTTTAAATTCCTGGATATTAGACCTACGGCTCAAAAAGGCTCCGAATGATTTTATTGAGGCTTTGGTTTGCCTGACCGATGACCGAGTCGCCGGGCAAGCTCTCGGCCTGTTGGAAGGTAAAAAGTTTAAACGCGAGAAGTGATTGCCAAACCGGGAATTTTGGCCCGGATCGGGGAGAATTAGTTTCCAGCCGAAGGAATACGGCGACGTATTTTGAAAACTTGAAATTGAGCCGGCCAGCAGCGGGCAAGCCCGACAAGGAAACCAACTAAAAGAACCGTTTCGCATTCGTCTTGAAGAAAAAAATTACTGGTGATTAGAGATCATGCGCCTTACAAGTCTGTATCGTCTTCTTTTATGCTTAGTCTGTATATTCTGGTTAACGCCGTCTTGCACCGGAGAAGCGCGTCGAGCCATGGAAGCCGCGGGCGAAGCCTTTGACCGTGGGGATTTTCCTCAAGCTGTCAGCCTGTATAGTCAAGCCATTGAAGCTAAAAACCCGGGGGAGGAAATAGGCCAGGCCTATTATGGACGGGCTAATGCCTTGAGTCGCCAGAAACGTTATGATCAGGCCGTGCTTGACTACGACAAGGCCGCAAGTTGGTGTCCCAATTGCCCCGATGTCTATTTTGCCCGTGGTTCGGCCAAGGAAAACCTTGGCCGACTGGAGCAGGCCTTGGCCGACTATAATAAGGCTATCGAACTGGATCCGGAATACGCCGAAGCCTATAACAATCGGGCCAATGTCTGGGCTAAGCAGGAAAACTACGAGCGGGCCATAGCCGATTATTCCAAGACCTTGGAGTTCAAGCCGTCGGATACCGATGCCTGGTATAATCGAGGCTTGGCCTGGCACAATAGCCGTCGCTATCCCCAGGCCATTGCCGATTATACCGCCGCCCTGAAGCTAAACCCGGTGTATCCGGCCTATAATAATCGCGGAAACGCTTATCTGGCCCAAGGCGAGATAACCAAAGCCCTGGCCGACTATTCCCGGGCCATCGAATTGAACCATAAAGACCCTATCGCCCGTTTCAACCGCGGAAATCTATATTTTGACAAGGGCGACTATGCCCAAGCTCTGATTGATTACGATCGGGGTCTGGAAATTTGGCCGGAAAACACGGAAGCTTACTTCAATCGAAGCCACGCCTTGTTTCGCCTGGGGGATTTGACGAGAGCTTTGCAGGATGCTCGCCAGGCCTTGTCGCGCGACCCGGCTAACGCTGAATATCAAGCGTGGGCCGGCGAGTTGGAAGAAGCGGTCGGCACGCTGAAAACCGGGGGAACCAAACTGCCGGATTTATAAGGCTCGAGGCGGTCATGCGAAAACACCAGTTATTTCATTGAGCTTTGAGGTTGGAGACGTGAAGTAAAAAAACGCTGGTCAGGAAGTGTTCGGAGTTGACTCATCGGATGAATGGTGTTATATACGGCTGACTTTTCCGGTGCTCCGGATAAAGACATCAGGCGCCGCTAGCTCAATTGGCAGAGCAAATGACTCTTAATCATTAGGTTGTAGGTTCGATTCCTACGCGGCGCACCAAGAAAATCAAGGACTTAGCTCGAACCGGAGTAAGTCCTTTTTTGTTGGTTACTCATTCTCTCCCCACTCTCTCCCCACTTTTTAAAAGACGGCGACTAAAACCGGAACACCTTGCAGGAAGGAAACCATCAGTCCTCACCGGCCAGGTTGTCACGCGCATTATAATCGGCGACAAGCTGCAGCGAAAACGGCGACAAATTTAATTATAGGGAAAAAGAGCGCAAAAAGGCCTGTCCGATTCGTAACGGCCGAGCCGGCAGGCTTTTTTATCGATGATATGTCAGGGTTTTGTCGCCTTAAAAATTCTTG
>JADFXS010000251.1:0-494 GCA_015233515.1 Deltaproteobacteria bacterium
ATTTTCCGATGATTTGAATCAAATCAAAGATTTTCCAAATTGTTTGTGCTTTATCCAATTTAAATCGACAAGGGTTGGAGATGGACTGCCCGCCCTGATTTGTTATTAATCAAAGGATTTCCGTAGCGGCTATTATGAGAGAGAAAATAATTTTCCGGCTTAAGTCGATGCACAGATCCGCACTTGGGACACCTATGGCGCTTCAGTCAGATGCGCTCGGACGAAATATCGAAGTACCCTGAAACAAAATCATGCCTCTGAAGCCGATTTCCTCGGTAATTAGAACAGGCATCAGGCTCGGACCAAGGAAAATTACGGCCAAGCTGGAGAATTTTCTTGATTAAAACAGGAACAGAAATTAGCACAAAACGCTGGTTTTGAGGGACCGTCCAGGCCTGCTTGTAATTAGGGCGGCAGCTCGGTTAAAGCTATCGCGCCTAAATTTTTTCGCGATTCTCATAACATAAGCCCTAATAATTATGGCGCCCCCTGAA
>JADFXS010000251.1:522-4862 GCA_015233515.1 Deltaproteobacteria bacterium
ATTTAAACTCCCCGCAGCAGGCTGCGAGGAATCTTCGACACGAAAGATAGGAAAACGTCTTTGATTTGTGCTCGTTAACTCCGTAGCCAGGCTACGTTGAGCGAGCGAAATCAAAACGCTCCGCCTTCTTACATGTCGAAGGTATCCGCTGACAGCGGGGCCTTCAACTTCGCGTTTCGCCTGGGATTTACGTACCCTATCCGCGATTTAATGGTGGATTTAGGGTGCTTGTAATCGGAAATTCTCGCGGAGAGCCAGTCGGTAAATTGCGATTTAAATTCCAGGCGGCGAAAGCATACCAGCTTGATCTATTAGTTATTAACCGTTATAATTTTTTGTACGCGGTTTGAGTACAAGATGAAATAGAGGACCGACTCAAGCACCTACTGGAGCCAAAATCAAGTTGCCGATAGTTCAACCTCTCTTTTAATCCGGGACCCGCTAACCATGAGCATATTGGATTAAAAAACAACGTCATGGGGACCATGGGTTGGAAGTATTCATCCAGCGCTTCAGTTTAGACAATATATTGCATTGAAGTATTAATTTCCAGGCAACCCGGTTCTACGGCTTATAAGAATATGTAAAGAAACAAAAAACTGTTGCCATTGTGGGGTAACTCGAGCTCATGCTGAACCCGAAATACAAAAGCCTTAAGTCCAGATTCGCGGCGACCATAGTGGTCTTATATTGCATAATCGGTATTGTGACTTATTTTGCTTTCAATTTGGTCGCCGACCATGTCGTGACCGCGTTGGGAACGAACTACGCTGTCACTCAAGCCTTATTCGAAAAATCAAAACTGATTTCCGCCATACAACGCGATCTCTCGCTTTCAATAAAAATGAGCGAATCACCTCTCCTTAAACGATGGGTATTGGATGAGGAAAATGATGCCTTAAAAAAAATGGCCGCTGAAGAACTGGAAAGCTACCGCACCAGCCTGACCGGGCAGAGCCTTTTTTTTATTATTGGACCGTCGCGGCACTATTACTACAGCGATGGTCGCGAGACAACCGCCCTGGACAAGCCCAATTACGTTCTCGATCTGGCCAATATCAATGATGCCTGGTATTTCCGAGCCATGCGGGATGTCGATATGTTTGAGCTGAACGTAGACTATGATTATCACCTGAACTTGACCAAAGTATGGTTCAACGTGCTCATCAAGGATGTTTCCCATAATAAGATCGGTCTTTGCGGGAGCGGTATCGATATAACGAAATTCATTAAAGAGATGGTTAATTCAGAACAAAAAGGAGTGGAGACGATTCTGCTTGGGCGAGACGGATCCATTGAAGGGCACCGGAACGTGGACTATGTCATTCGTAACAGCATGGTTCGCGGGACACAAAAAAAGATTTCGATTTACGAGCTTTTAGACGATGATTTAGACAAGGGTGTTCTCCAAAAGGCCTTGGACTCGCTATCCTCCGGTATCCAGGAAGTAAAAACTCTGCAACTGTCCATGGAAGGTCATCAGTATCTGGCCGCCATATCACATATCAAGGATATTCGCTGGTTTAACCTTGTCCTGGTGGACGTGGCCCAGGTGGTCAGTATCCGGGACTTTCTGCCCATCCTGGCCGTAACCATTGCCGCCATGCTGTCTCTCATCGTTATCATCGGGTTGCGGCTCAACAAACTGGTCCTGTCGCCGCTTTCCACCTTGGCCGCATCGTCCCTGGAAATAGCTCGAGGTCATTATGACATCTCCATGCCGGTCCATTCAGATGACGAGATCGGCGGCCTCACCCGCTCCTTCAACGATATGGCCAGAATGGTCAAGGATTATACCGAAAATCTGGAACAAAAAGTCAATGAGCGCACCGAAGCCTTGAACCGGTCCAACCAAATGCTGGCCAAATCGAACGACCAAATCATGGACAGCATCCGGTATGCCCGATTGATCCAGGCGTCAATCTTGCCGGATGAAGAGATCATCCAAAAGCACATCCGGGATTTCTTTGTTCTTTACCGGCCGAAGGATATTGTCGGCGGGGATTTCTATTACTTCCGGATGTGCGGCGATAGTTTTATCATCGCCGTGATCGATTGCACCGGGCACGGTGTGCCGGGCGCCTTCATGACGATGACCACCAAGGCAGTTCTTGACCATGTGGTAGACTCTATTGACCATTATGACCCGGCCGCCACATTGAGAGAACTCAACCGGCAGATGCGGGAGACGATTCATCACGATAAGGTGGATATTATCATCGACAACGGCCTGGACATCGGCCTGTGTTGGTGTATTCCCTCCTTGGGTCGGCTGGTTTTCGCCGGCGCGGGACTGGATCTCCATTTAGTAAGCAACGGTCAACCGGAAACCATCGTCGGCGACAAACAAGCCATAGGATACCGGAGGTCCAAGTTGGACTTCACCTATAGAAATCATACCGTTGATCTTAAAAATGATGTATCTTTCTACCTGACCACCGACGGGCTTCTGGATCAACCTGGCGAAGGACGAGGCTGGGGATACGGCCGTAAACGTTTTGATCTTCTCTTGACCGCCATTTCCGGACTTTCCGCCGAGGAACAAAAGAAAGCCATGAACGAGGCCCTCGCTAGGTACCAGGGAGAATACGACCAGCGGGATGACATTACCATCATCGGATTCAGATTGGAGAATCACAACTGACGGGGAGATAAGGACGATGGCTTCCATGGACTTGTATGAACTGAAAAAATCATTCAATGACAACCATATCCTCATGTGTTTTGCCGGTCCCTTCTCTCAAAGCATCATAGAAGATCTGGGTAATGTGGTAAAACGCTATCTGGAAGCCGCTCAACAACCGAAGACTTCCTTGATGGATGTGTTTTCGATTTTTGTCGAACAAACACAAAATATCCGCAACTATGCCAGCCTGAAGATATCCGAAGGGAATATGGATTGCGACTTCAATAGCGCCATTGTCATCATCGGCAGTAGTGGTGATCGGCACACCATAAGCTCGGGAAACATCGTTGACCGGCATGATATCCAACAGGCGTTAGACCTCTTGGAAATGATTAAAGGGTTGGATAAAACGGAACTGAAAACTCTTTACAAAAAAGTGATAAAAAGCGATAGAACAAGCAAAGGCGTGGGATTAGGGTTGATAGAGATGTCGCGCAAGGCTTCGCGGCCCCTGCAGTATTCGATTCAGGAGATCAATGACCGTTACTGCTTTTTCAGCCTGAAAGCCACTGTATAGGAGAACCTCATGGAAGCCTTGCACCTGGAACCAACCAGATCCACACCAGCTGTCTCCTTCGACAACAACAGCGGTTTGTTGAGCATGTCCGGGGAATCATATCCTGAAAACTCCTTCGAGTTTTACAAGCCGATCTTGGCGTGGATATCCAAATTCACCGCAGATTACGTTGAATATCCACCTCAGCTACCTCAATACCGGCAGCACCAAGAGCATGATGGATATCTTCGACCTCCTGAACGAATATTTTTCATCAGGCCGCCAAGTTACGATTAACTGGTATTACAACGAAGAAAACGAGCGAGCGTTTGAGACCGCTGAGGATTTCAAGGAGGATATCGCCTTCACCTTCAATATTATTCCGGTCAGGGAGGTAACATGACCAGCTCCAAAGGCCACGAGGAGGAGAGCCCTCTGATCTTTAAATATAAAGAGCGTTTTCAGGGTTCACCCTCCGTTGAACCGCTGTCCTTCGCCGAAGCCGCGGAAATATTCGACGCGTATTTGCGGCTGGATCAACAACTCCGTGAAATGTCCAAGATTAGCCCGGACTACCGGCCGGAAGAAAAACAAACCGATCAGCATCCTCATCAAACAGCCGAAAACATATCAAGGCCGTTAGACAGGCGTATTTCCAATGATTCTTATCCGGGCAATACCGTAGGTATGCGGATGCTTTTTGATGAAACCCAACGTCTCCAACCCCATATCCCTGATCGGGTAGTGAAAATACCGGATGATGCGGATATCGACGATCCGGTGGTGGCCAGATTCATACCGATTATTGCCGATAACCACTATGTCACCAACCCTCTTTATGATGATTTCAGTTCGTTGTTCCAAAAGTACGTTCGTCTGTCTAAACGATTGAATCGAATCGCCAAGATCAGCGACAGTTATCAATCTCAACTCCAAGAATTGAAGATCAAACTGGAACATGCGTCGCGGACCGACTTTCTCACCGGGCTTATCAATCGCCGGACCATGTATCATGAACTCGAGGCGGAATTGAGCCGCTCGCAACGATACGGCAAGACGTTTGCCACTATTATGGCTGATTTGGATCATTTCAAGAAGGTTAACGATTCCCAGGCCCATCAGATCGTCAGCTAGATTCGTCAGAGTCCCGGTAATATC
>JADFXS010000252.1:0-430 GCA_015233515.1 Deltaproteobacteria bacterium
TTTACCGTCCTCGGCGGGTCCTTGGGGGAAGCTCACTCGGAAAAAATCTGCAAGGTCATGGATCACGCCGTTAAGGCCGGGGCGCCGTTTATCGGATTGAACGATTCAGGCGGCGCCCGGATTCAGGAGGGAGTGGATGCCCTGGCGGCATATGGAGAAATTTTCAACCGTAATGTCATGGCCAGCGGGGTGATCCCCCAGATTTCCTGCATTATGGGGCCATGCGCCGGAGGAGCCGTATATAGCCCGGCGATGACCGATTTTACCTTTATGGTGGAAAACTCCTCGTACATGTTCGTGACCGGGCCCAACGTGGTCAAGACTATCATCCACCAGGACATCAGCTTTGAAGACCTGGGCGGCGCCATGGTTCACGCGGAAAAAAGCGGGGTGACCCATTTCGTCCTGCCCAACGATATCCTGTGTTTAA
>JADFXS010000252.1:451-4854 GCA_015233515.1 Deltaproteobacteria bacterium
GATCGACTATTTGCCCTCCAACAACCGGCAAAAACCACCATTTTTAGACTTGATCGATCCTCCGGACCGGGCTGATCCGGTGTTGGATTATCTCGTGCCGACCAGCCCCAATCAACCTTATGACATGAGGATTCTTATCCGCAGCATCCTGGACGGCGCCGAATTCCTCGAGGTTCAAGAACACTTCGCCGGAAACTTGATCGTGGGTTTCGGCCGCCTGGGCGGCGGAACCATCGGCCTGATCGCCAATCAGCCGGCGGTTTTGGCCGGAGTTCTGGACACGAATGCCTCGGTCAAGGGAGCTCGTTTTATCCGCTTCTGCGACGCTTTCAACATTCCGCTCGTTTGTCTGGTGGATGTGCCGGGATTTATGCCCGGTCCGGAACAGGAGCATGGCGGCATCATCCGCCATGGGTCCAAGCTTTTGTATGCTTTTATCGAAGCCACGGTCCCCCGTATCACCGTGATAGTGCGCAAAGCTTACGGCGGAGCCTATGTGGTGATGAATTCCAAGCATATCGGCGCGGACATGAACTATGCCTGGCCCACGGCCGAAATAGCCGTTCTGGGTCCGCGGGGAGCGGCCGAGGTTTTGTATCGACGGGAAATCAAGGCGGCTGACGATCCAAGCACGGTTTTGCATCAAAAAGAAGCCCAGTACCGGCAGGCTTTCGCCAACCCTTTCCTGGCCGCCAAACGGGGATATATCGACGATGTAATTTTTCCCCGGGACACTCGCAGACGGCTGATTCGCAGCCTGCAGGTTCTCGAGGGCAAAAATCGAACCAGGCCCGGGCGAATGCACGGAAATATACCGCTATAAGGTGATGATATGTTTGAGAAAATACTGATTGCCAATCGCGGTGAGATTGCTGTGCGGATCATCAATACCTGCCAAAAGCTGGGCATTAAATCCGTAGCAGTATATTCTGAAGCCGATGCCCGCGCCCCATACGTGCGACTGGCCGATGAGGCGGTGGCTATCGGACCGTCTCCGGCGCGGGAGTCGTACTTGGACGGACAAAGGGTCATCCGGGCCGCTCTGGACGCCGGATGTCAGGCCGTGCATCCAGGATACGGCTTTTTATCGGAAAATGCCGGTTTTGCCAAAGCGGTTGCCGAAGCCGGCCTAACTTTCATCGGTCCTCCACCTGCGGCCATGTCGCTATTAGGCGACAAGGTGGCGGCCAAGGCTTTGGCCGTCAAAGCCGGCGTGCCCGTGGTTCCGGGTCATCCCGAACCCTTGGCCGACCTGAGACAGGCTGAAGCCGCCGCCCTGGCCGTGGGTTATCCCGTTCTGCTCAAACCGGCGGCCGGCGGCGGCGGGAGAGGCATGCGTATTGTTCATCAACCGGAAGACCTGGCCGCGGCTTTGAGCGCCGGTCGGGAAGAGACCCGCAAAGGTTTTGCCGACGATAGGATATTCATCGAGAAATATATCACTAGGCCGCGTCATATCGAAATTCAGCTGTTGGCCGACGTCTTCGGACAGGTTATCCATCTCGGTGAACGTACTTGAAAATCGGAAATACTGTGATAAGGAGGTTGTTAACGGCCTTTTAAAGGGTCGGCGTCAGCCTTCGGGCCGAGCTTGATGCCACGATGCCGCCCTATGGTGCGGAATAGGAATCAGACCCTGGATTTTTCAGGGCCGAATGGCAGGATAAGTTCTGTTCCCTTATGTTTTTTACAAAAAAATGTCTTTTCGAAGGAGGCACATACATGGGGAAAGAAGAAGAAGTTTTTGACAGGCTCGTAGAAAAAGGTGTGTCACGGCGCGACTTTGTCAAGTTTTGCACGCTGATGGCCACAACCTTGGGCCTGGCACCCACCATGGCGCCCAGGATCGCCGAAGCGGTGACCACCAAACAGCGCCCACCGGTGGTCTGGATTCACCTGGCCGAGTGCACCGGCTGCTCCGAAGCCTTTTTGCGGAGCACATACCCGTGGACCGATGAGATCATTCTGGACACGATTTCCGTGGAATACCATGAAACCATCATGGCCGCGGCGGGCAAACAGGCCGAAGAGAACCTGCACAACGCCATCACCAAGTATAAAGGCAAATATATCGCCGTGGTGGAAGGCGGAGTGCCCACCAAGAACGATGGAAAATACGGCATGGTGGCCGGTAAAACCATGCTGGAACTGGCCAAGGAAGTCTGCACGGACGCCGCGGCCGTCATCTGCATCGGGACTTGTTCGAGCTTCGGCGGCGTGCAAGCGGCGGCGCCCAATCCCACCGGCGCCGTCAGCGTCAGCAAGGCCACGGGCATAAAAACAATCAATATCGCCGGCTGCCCGCCCAATCCGATCAATTTCTCGGCCACCATCGTTCATTTCTTGCTATTGGGCAAGCTGCCCGATTTGGACGACCAGGGCCGGCCGCTTTTTGCTTATGGCAAAACTATTCACGACAGCTGCCCACGACGGGCTCATTATGAAGAAGGAAAATTCGTCAAAGTCTTCGGCGACGAAGGCACGATGAAAGGTTATTGTCTGTTCGAAGTTGGCTGTAAGGGCCCGGATACTTACAACAACTGTTCGATAGTCAAATTCAACGACGGCGTCAGTTGGCCCGTGGAAGCCGGTCACCCCTGCATTGGCTGCAGCGAACCGGACTTCTGGGACAAGATGGCCCCCTTCTTCAAAAGCAAATAGGTCAGGAGGTTGACGTATGGGTGAACGAATCACCATAGATCCCATTCCACGGATAGAAGGTCACCTTCGGGTGGAGGTTGAGGTCGAAGGCGGCAAGGTCAAAAATGCCTGGAGTTCGGGTATGCTCTTTCGCGGCTTGGAGATAATTCTCAAGGGCCGCGATCCTCGGGATGCCCCCTTGATCACCCAGAGGTCATGCGGCGTCTGCACTTACGTCCATATGGCCTCTTCCATCAAATGCGTTGAAGACGCGGTAAAAGTAAAAATACCGACCAACGCCAACATCATCCGTAACCTCTTGATGGCCGCCCAGCATATCCACGACCATCCGGTCCACTTTTATCATCTCTGCGCCCTGGACTGGGTGGATATCGTCAGCGCGCTGAAAGCCAATGTGGCCAAGACCGCCGATCTGGCCAACGCGGCCTCGAGCGCCCCCGGACAGGGCAAGAAAGACTTCGCCGCGGTGCAAGATAAGCTCAAGGCTTTTGTGGACAGCGGACAGCTCGGGCCCTTTGCCAATGCGTACTGGGGCCATTCGGCTTACAAACTGCCGCCGGAAGCCAATCTGATGGCCGTCAAGCACTATCTGGACGCCCTCAGGAACCAAGTCAAGGCCGCGAGACTTCACGCCGTCTTCGGCGGTAAAAACCCGCACCTGCAATCGTCGGTGGTCGGCGGCGTGACTTGCGGCAACTATCTTAACGCCAACCGCATCGGCGAATACCTGTTCATGTTGCGCGAGCAGATAGAGTTCATCAGAAACGTTTATATTCCGGATGTCCTGGCCGTGGCCTCTTTCTACAAGGACTGGGCCGGGTACGGCGGTTGCACCAATTTCCTGGCCTGGGGCGAATTCCCCCAAGGCAGCGCCGAAGAACCCGGCACCTTGTGGCAGCCACGCGGCTGGATTAAGGATCGCAAGCTCCAGGTCCTGCCGGCCGACCCCAGCAAGGTCACCGAAGCCGTGCAGCATGCCTGGTACAAAGACAGCGCTCCGGCGCACCCGTTTGAAGGCGTGACCGACCCGCTGGACGGTATCAAGTTGAATGACAAAGGACAACTGGAAGCCGGCAAGTACACCTGGCTCAAAGCCCCGCGTTATGAAGGCAAGTCTTGTGAAGTCGGCCCCCTGGCCCGCACTCTGGTATCTTTTGCCTCTGGACAACCCGAGACCAAAAAGTATGTCGAGCACGTGCTCAAGACCCTCAACGTCCAGCCGGCCGCCTTGTTCTCCACCTTGGGCCGGATCGCCGCCAGGGCCATTAACTGCCTGGTAATCGCCGAACAGACCGAAAAATGGGTCTTGGATTTGGTTGAGAACCTTAAAAAAGGCGATACCAAAACCTTTACGCCCGGGGAATTCCCCAAGGGCGAGGCTATGGGCGCCGGCCTGACCGACGTGCCCCGCGGCGCGCTCGGCCACTGGATCAAAATAAAGGACGGCAAGATCGAGAACTATCAGCAGGTTGTTCCCACGACCTGGAACCTCGGTCCCCGCGATGACAAGGATCAGATCGGCCCCCTGGAAGAAGCCCTCATCGGCACTCCGGTCGCCGACCCCAAGAAACCCTTGGAAGTCCTGAGGACCGTCCACTCCTTCGACCCCTGCATGGCCTGCGCCGTGCATGTCATCGATCCGGAGTCCAACGAGGTCCACAAAGTTCGAGCCGTTTAATTACCTGCCATGTATATTGACCGGGAGAGGGTCCGAGGACCCTCTCCCATTTTTTCTTTAAATC
>JADFXS010000019.1 GCA_015233515.1 Deltaproteobacteria bacterium
TAATCTGCTTCAAGTCATTAGCGGATTTACCCAGGTAATTCTTCTGAATAAAAAAGAAAATAATCCAGATTACCGAAAATTGAAAGAAATTATAAAAGCCGGAGACCGCGCGGCGCAACTTGTCCGACAACTTCTTTTCTTCAGCCGCAAGGCGGCAACAGAAAAGAAACCTATTGATCTAAATCAAGAGTTGGAACAAACCCTCAGGATAATGGAACGAACCATTCCCAAGATGATCGCCATCGAACTCCGTCTGGCAAGCCATCTGTGGAACATCAAGGCTGATCCGATTCAGATTGAACAGATATTGTTGAACCTTGGCAACAACGCCGTCGACGCCATGCCTGGCGGAGGAAGGTTAGTAATCGAAACGAAGAACATTACTCTGGATGAAAACTACGCCGATGTTTCTCTTGGAGTAACTCCAGGTAATTACGTCCTTCTCTCCGTATCCGATACCGGACAAGGAATGGACCAGGAAACCATCCGGCATATTTTCGAGCCGTTTTATACTACCAAGGAAATAGGCAAAGGAACGGGATTAGGGCTGGCGTCAGTATATGGTATCGTCAAGGGACATGGAGGGCATATCACCTGCTATAGTGAACCAGGTCAAGGCACAAATTTTAAAATTTATCTGCCCGCCCTCGAACAAACCGACACCATCGGTCACCGGCAACCTGAAGCCTTAGCACCTGATGGTGGGACGGAAACCATTCTATTGACGGACGACGAGGTGCCGATCAGGGATTTTGCCTCCGAGGCCCTCCAACGTTTTGGATACAAGGTTATTGCCGCGTCCAGCGGAGAAGAGGCCTTGGAACTCTATGCCAGTCAAAACAATAAAATCGATCTGGTCATCCTGGATATAGGAATGCCGGGCATGGGGGGGCACCGATGCTTACGAGAACTCTTAAAACTTGATCCCGCGGCCAAAATCATGATTGCCAGCGGATATTCCATAAACGGCGAGTTGAGAAAAACCCTGGAAACCGGTGCGGCTGGATATGTCGGAAAGCCTTATCAGTTGGATGATCTACTGAACAAGATCCGGACAGTCTTGAACGAAAAGGGATAAGATAACTAAAAAAACAATAGCATCTCTCCTCCACGCCGCCCTTTCCTCCCCTGAGCAAATTCCGGACAGGAAACCTCGAAAGCGCGAAGATAGCGAGGTCGAAACGTTTTTCCATGGTGAAAATCGCCGGTTAATACTTGTCTTTTTACCAAAACATGCCACAATCTCGTTATGAATAAAATTGTTCGGCTCTCGAATCCATAAACCTTTTCCCAGGGGTAATCCCATGAAAAAGGAAGACAAGACTTTTAAATCAGAGGATAAACCCAGGATTATGATCGTCGAGGATGAGGTTCTCATCGCGGCTGATTTGGCGCTCACCCTTGAATCCCTGGGCTTTGAGATTTGCGGGAAAGCCGCCTCGGCGGAGAAGACGCTTCAAGTCATTGAGAAAGAACTCCCGGATATCGTTATGATGGATATCGCTTTACAAGGAAAGATGGACGGCATAGAGGCGGCGGAGGTTATCCGGGACCAATGGAGCATACCTGTCGTTTTTCTGACAGCCTGTGACGACGCCGACCGGATGAAAAGAGCCAGACTGGCTTATCCTTTCGGGTACCTTTTAAAGCCGGTTCAAGAACGAAACATCAAGATAACTGTTGAGATGGCCTTATATGTGGGCAAAATGGATAAAGCGCGAAAACAGATAAAAAAAAGACTTCAAAACGAGCGCGAGCTGCTTCGACTCTGCCATTTTGCCACCGACGAACGAGAACTGATCAAAGGTCTCACCCTGTATTTCAAGCGTATTCTTGGTTGCGACGCTGTTGGTGTGCGCCTTCAAAACGGGGACGATTTTCCCTATTACGAAACAAGAGGCTTTTCAGAAGAATTTGTATTAGCGGAAAATTCGTTGTGTGCGCTGGATTCCGCGGGTAACATAATGCGCGATTTCCATGGAAACGCCGTCTTGGAATGTATGTGCGGGAATATCATCCGTGGACGATTTGATCCATCCAGATCATTTTTCACCAAACACGGCAGTTTCTGGTCCAGTTGCACTTCCGAATTGTTGGCGACCACCACCGAGGCCGATCGCCAAACGCGCACTCGCAACCGCTGTAACGCCGTGGGCTATGAGTCGGTAGCCCTGGTCCCGTTGCGCTCTCAAGGAAAGACCCTGGGGTTGTTTCAATTCAACGCCATGAAAATGGGCCTGTTCACCGACGAGCTGATGGCTCAATTAGAACATTTAGTGGATTATGTGGCCCTGGCGTTGGTCAAACAGGAAACCCAGGAGCACCTGCAGGAAAACCTGAAAATAATCAAAGGATTTTACGAGACTTCCCCGCTAATGATGGGTGTAGCCGAATTGGACAAAGATGAGATTGTTATCGTTCATGGAAATGATTCGGTCGCCGAATTTTTCGGAAAAACATCAGATCAGCTTGTCGGAAAAACGGGAAGAGCATTGTACCCGACTGAGGAAATCGCCGACCTTTGGCTTGGCCGATATCGTCGCTGCCAAAGCGAGGAAATGCCTCTCAGGTTTGAACATGAGCATCCGCTCGGGCAGAATAAGCGATATTTGTCGTCAACTATCAAGTATATCGGAGAAGGACCACAGGGACGTCCAAGATTCAGTTTCATTTCCGAAGACATCACGGACCAGAAGCGGGAGGAAGAAGAAAAGCAAAAACTTCAAGACCAGTTGTTCCAGGCTAAAAAAATGGAGTCCATCGGCACTTTGGCTGGAGGGGTGGCTCATGACTTCAATAACCTTCTTCAAGCCATTTCCGGATATACCCAATTAATGCTTTTAGACAAAACAGAAATGAACCCTGATTACAAAAAACTCAAGGAGATTTTAAAAGCCGGAGAAAGAGCAGGGCAACTAGTCCGGCAACTTCTTCTCTTCAGTCGCAAGATGAGTTCCGAAAAAAAGTTCATCGACCTAACCCAGGAAATCGACCAGGCTGTTAAATTATTAGAGCGAACCATCCCAAAAAAGATTCAAATCAGGTGTTTTTTCTGTAACGATCTGTGGCCTATCAATGCCGACGCGGTCCAGATAGAGCAGATATTATTGAACTTGGGCAGCAACGCCGCGGATGCCATGCCTGAAGGCGGCTTGTTTATTATTGAAACTAAAAACGTCACATTAGACGAAAACAGCTTCACGATCAATCTGGGAGCGCTGCCGGGAAATTACGTTCTGTTGACCATCTCGGACACGGGACACGGCATGAATGCGGAGACGCTTGAACATCTCTTTGAACCTTTTTATACGACCAAGGATATCGGCAAAGGAACCGGTTTGGGATTGGCTTCGGTATACGGTATAGTAAAAAACCATGGAGGCTATATTACCTGTTCCAGCCAGCTTGGCCGGGGAACAGTTTTTCAAATTTATTTTCCCGTGATCGATAGAACCACCATATTGGATACAACCTGGGCGACCTTATCTCCCCAAGGCGGTAATGAAACTGTTTTATTGGTGGATGACGAAAAATTCATAAAAGAATTTGCTTCTCAGGCGTTAAGACGTTTTGGCTATACCATGATCACGGCCGCCACCGGTGAGGAAGCCCTGAGAATTTTGAATAGAAGAGAAAAAAAAATCGACTTGATTTTGCTTGATATCGGCATGCCGGGCATGGGCGGATTGCGCTGTATGCAAGAAATATTTAAAATTGAACCGACTATGAAAATCTCCATTACCACGGGATATTCATTTGGCGAACACGCAACGAAGGCGTTACAACAAGGCGCCGCCGGCTACATGGGAAAACCGTATCAGTTGATCGATTTGCTGAACAAGGTCAGAGCCGTCCTGGACGAAGACCGGTGAATGCTTAAGGGTAGATAGTAAATGATTACCGTACCAACTTGGTTAAAGATTACTCTGGGTCTGGTGCTGCTGGCTCACTTGGCGGCCGGGGCTTGGTTCTATCAAGATCAAAAAATGAACTTACAAGGCAGAGTCGAAGCGGAACTGAGCTCTGTCGGCAAGCTGAAAGTCGATCAGATCGTCAAATGGCGCGCCGACCGGTTAGGCGATGCCGCCGTGTTGATGGAGAGTCTCTTTCTTTCCAAGGCGGTGGCGCGATGGAAACTGGATCGTCATCCAGAGGAAACTCAAGAACTGCTGATCAGGTTCCAATCCCTGCGGCAGTACTACCACTATAGCAATGTCCAGTTAGTGGGCGTCAACGGCAAGATACTTCTGAGTTTAGACGGCCGTATCGATCCTCTTCATGAAGAAACCTCGAAAACGCTTTTGGCCGCCATCCAGGAACATAAACCTCAAATATCCGAATTGCATAATCAACCGGGCGATCATCGATCCTATCTCGAAGTTATCGCTCCTTTATTTAATAAGGACATGCAGATGTCGGAACCGATCGGCGCGGTCATTCTTCAAGTCGACGTCGGTAATACGCTTTATCCCCTGATCCAGTCGTGGCCCAGGCCCAGCGAGACCGCGGAAACCGTTCTTTTCCGTCGAACCGGCGAAACAGTCCTGTATCTGAACGATCTTCGTCACCAAAAGGATACGGCGCTGAAATTACACGTTCCCTTGTCACGGACGGATGTGCCGGCGGTCATGGCCGTTCATGGTCGAACGGGTGTCGTTCTGGGCCATGATTACCGCGGGGTTGAAGTAGTATCGGTCATCCTGCCTATCCCGGACACGCCCTGGTTCATGGTTTCCAAGATGGACACCAGCGAAGCTTTCGCCGAGTGGAACTTCCGTTCCGTAATCCTTCTGGCGCTGGTACTGGGATTGATGATCATGGTGACCATTGTCGGGCTTCTTGTCTGGCAGTTAAACCAAAAAGCTCACTACCAAACACTTTACCAGGTCGAAGCCGAAAGGCATTTCAGCGAGGCGCGCCACGGCGTCACCCTGAAAAGCATCGGCGATGCGGTTATCACCACCGATGGTCAGGGGAGAGTGGAACTGTTAAACACTGTAGCCGAGTCGCTCACCGGCTGGAATAGTGAGGAAGCGCGCGGCAAACCCCTGGAGACAATCTTTCGCATCATCAACGAAGAGACCCGCCAACCGGTCGTAAGTCCGGTGGAACAGGTGCTGAGGGATGGCCTGGTGGTCGGGTTGGCCAACCACACTCTGCTGATTGCCAAGGACGGCGCCGAATGCCCGATTGCCGACAGCGCCTCGCCGATCCGTGACGAACAGGGCGCCATCATAGGGGTAGTGTTGGTTTTCCGCGATCAAACCAAGGAGCGGGAAGCCCAAAAAGCCCTTGAAGAGAACCGGGACCGTTTTCGCGGACTGGTTGAAGCCACCAACGATCTGGTTTGGGAAGTGGACAAGAACGCCGTCTATACTTACGTCAGCCCTCGTTCCCGTCAAATATTGGGATATGATCCGGAAGAACTCATCGGAAAAAAACCATTTGATTTAATGCCGGAGAGCGAAGCGGCGCGGGTCGGAGAGGCGTTGAAAAAAATTTCCCGGGAGCATATCCCTATAAAAAATTTCCAAAACTTGAACCGCCGCAAGGACGGAGAGCTGATCTTCCTGGAAACCAGCGGTCGGCCCATCCTGGACGAGGCCGGCCGACTTAAAGGTTATCGGGGGATAGACCGCGATATCACCGAACGAAAAAAACTCGAGCATGACACCCAAGTTGAGCGAGACAACCTCCAAGCGATTATCGCTTCGGCTCCGGTCGGCATGATCATCGCGGACGAAGAGACGCACATCCTGCAAAGCAATCCCGCCTTTGATAAAATGTTCAGGAATTCTTTGAACCCAACCTGGAACAAACCATGCGGCGATGTGCTCAACTGCGTCAGCCGTAGTGAAGATTCAAGAGGTTGCGGCTTTTCCACGCATTGTCCGATTTGCCCCTTGAGGTGCGCTATCAAGGCGGCGATTTCCTCGGGCCAGGAAACCCACGACGGGGAAATGGAATTAGCGGTCGATGAAAACGGAAAGCCGGAAAAGCTATGGCTGCTCTTTGGCGTCCATCCGGTGACCCTGAGCGGGCAACGTCGGGCCATCGCCACCATCGTCGATATCACCGCCCAAAAGAAAATCGCCGCCGCGCTGGCCGAGAGCGAAAAAAAATACCGAACTACCTTTGAAGTCGTGCCCGAATCCATCGTCATCTCGCGCTTGGATAACAGCCGGTATGTTTATGTGAACGAATATTTTTGCCAAATGTTCGGCTATTCCTCCGCCGAAGTTCTGGGCCGAACTTCCTTTGAACTGAACCTATTCGCCGATCAGGAAGATCGAACAAAACTAGTCGAAATTATCAATGAAAACGGCGAACTCTTTAACTATGAAATCAGGCTCAAAGCCAAAAACGGAACCTTGATCGATACGCTCGTTTCCATCAAAACTCTGCCGTTTGAAGGAAACAGCTGCACGATGGCCGTGATCACCGACATCACCGATAGAAAAATCATGGAAAAAGAACTCCAAACGGCCAAGGAGAATGCCGAGGTGGCCACGGTGGCCAAAAGTGAGTTTCTGGCCAACATGAGCCACGAAATTCGCACTCCCATGAACGGAGTCATCGGCATGACGGGGCTGCTTTTGGACACGGAACTGACCTTTGAACAGCGTCAGTATGCGGAACTCATTCATTCCAGCGGCGAGGCGCTGTTATTACTCATCAACGATATTTTGGACTTTTCCAAGATCGAAGCCCAAAAACTCGATCTGGAAATCCTCGACTTTGATCTGCGCATCACCCTGGAGGACGTGGCTGAGACCCTGGCCTTCCGAGCTCAGGAAAAGGGATTGGAACTGGTGGCCTTGATGGCGCCGGAAGTGCCCTCACTGCTGAGAGGCGATCCGGGAAGACTTCGCCAGATTCTCATCAACTTAGGCGGTAACGCCATAAAATTCACCCACCAAGGTTCAGTGCTCATTCGGGCCATACTCGAAATCGAAAATGAACAATCGGTCACCGTACATTTCGAAGTGACCGATACAGGCATCGGCATTCCGGCCGACAAACAGGACAAACTCTTTTCCGTCTTTACCCAGGTTGACGGCTCGACCGCCCGGAAATACGGCGGAACCGGGCTAGGGCTGGCCATCTCCAAGCGGCTGGCGGAACTAATGGGTGGCGCTATGGGCTTGGAAAGCGCGGAGGGAAAAGGCTCTACCTTCTGGTTCACCGTGGTTTTTGAAAAACGTCCCACCGAACAGATGACAGATTTGATATCGTTAGTCAATTTAACCGGAGTCAGGATCCTGGTCGTGGACGACCACGAAGCTAATCGGCTGCTGTTGGTCACGCTGCTCAAAAGGTGGGGTTGCCGGTGGGGTGAAGCCGCAGACGGTTTTGAGGCCCTGACCCAACTCCAAAAAGCTATAGCCGAGGGAGATCCTTACCGCGTGGCCTTGTTGGATAAGCAAATGCCGGGCATGGACGGACTGGAACTGGCTGACAGAATCAAGCAAAACTCAAACCTCCACCGCACCATGCTCATCATGCTCACTTCCTTGGGTGAGCGCGGCGATGCGGCCCAATTGGCCCAAGCGGGCTTTGCCGGATATTTGAAGAAACCCATCCGCCAGTATCAACTGCACGATTGTCTATCCATGGTCTTGGGTGAGGCGGAAGCCCCGGCTCAAATGACGGCCCCAAAACTGATCACCCGGCATACGGTGACGGAAGTGCGCAAGGGTCGCGCCCGGATACTCCTCGCCGAAGACAACCACACCAACCAATTAGTCGCTTTGGGGCTGATAAAAAAACTGGGTTACTATGCCGACGCCGTAGCTGACGGTGAAGAAGCGATCAAAGCTTTGGAAATGACGCCTTATGACCTCGTTCTGATGGATGTCCAGATGCCTGGATTAGACGGTCTGGAGGCCACAAGGCAAATCCGCAATCCCCAATCCCAGGTCCGTAATCACGATATCCCCATTATTGCCGTAACCGCCCATGCCATGCAGGGTGATTTGGAGAAATGCCTGGAAGCAGGAATGAACGACTACATTTCCAAGCCTATTGCCCCCCAAGCCCTGGTCGACGCCATAGAAAAATGGTTATGGAAAAACAAGAAAATTACGGGAATGATTAATGAAAAAGATTTGGTCTCCACGGAATTCCCGGCTCGCGATCAATGCTACCCGGCTATTTTTGATCAAAAATCACTTTTGGATCAAGTTATGGGCGATCATGAACTGGCGCGGGATTTGATAAAAACATTTCTGGATGATACCCCGGATCGAATAGAAACATTGAAAAAATGTATAGATAATGGCGATTTATCCGGAGCCGTGATTCAAGCCCACAGCATTAAAGGCGCCGCGGCCAGCCTTTCTTTCGGCACGCTCCAGGATATTTCATTGAAAATGGAGTTGGCCGGCCGTAAAGGTGATCTGGCGGGTATGGCGGCTTACTTGCCGGAGCTGCGGGAAAAATTTGCGCAATTGCAGGAAACATTGCCGAAGGAAATTTAAAGTAAAAAACGCGATAAAAGGGCGCTATTATAAGGACCCGATCCCTGCGGCCCGCAGAATTATGGCGGCAAGAAACGCCCGTTTACTGTCATTTCGACCGAAGGGAGAAATCTCAGTTGTTTTCGAGGAAGAACTTTTGACATAAGAGGTTTCTCTTCGCGGCTTGCGCCGCTCATCGAAATGACACCTTACGCTCCATCGGAAGGCGAGTTATGGCGATCTGAAGTACTGTTTCTTAGGCTAGCAACCGTAACATGAATCAAACTATGCTACTAAAATACAACTGGATATGGCTGAGCAAAAACATTGCCCGATCCCCATCGCGTTAAGGCACAAGGATGATTAACCGTGAAACCTGAAAATCCATACCTGGTCGATGGCCGATATTCATTCAAGGATCTAGTGGACATCGATAGATTGCGGGAAGTATTTGAACGCTTTACTCAAGCCACAGGGTATACGACGGGCCTGGTCTCCTATCCGGATCAGGAGTTGCTCGTCAGCACCGGTTGGCGAGAAATCTGCACCAAATTTCATCGGACGTTCCCAGCCTCGTCGACACATTGCACGAAAAGCAACTTGGAGCTCACCTCCTATCTAAAAAAACAAAGAGAATTAAATATTCATCATTGTGAAAACGGATTGGTGGACGGAGCGACGCCCATCATCATCAAAGACGTACACGTCGCGACTTTGGCCACCGGACAGATACTTTTCACGAAACCGGATTACGAACGCTTCAAAAAACAAGGTGAAGCCTACGGCTATGATATTGACGCCTATCTCGAAGCGGTCGGGAAGGTTCCGGTCGTGACCGCCGAGGAATTCAAAAAAATATTGGGATTTTTAAGTGAGATGGCCGTCATGCTCGCCGAGCAGGGACTGACCAACCTCAAAAGCCGCGAATTAGCCAAATCCGCTAGGGACAGTGAAAAGAAATTCCGCCACCTCTTCGACCACTCTCCAACCGGTTTCTATGAGATCGACTTTACCACCAACCGCTTTACTAACGTCAATCCGGCTATATGCGAATTAACCGGTTACTCGAAAGCAGAACTTTTATCCATGAACCCGTTCGATCTCATAACCGAGGAAAGCCGGAATCGTTTCCTTGTGGGCATGGAGAGGATGATGGCCGGCCGGCCGGCGCCCACCAACCCGGAGTGTCGGATACGTGACAAGTCCGGAAAGATACACTGGGTGCAGCTCAACGTGGATTATAAAAAAAGTGAAGGGCCGTTTCACGGCGTCGCCGTGATTGTCCACGACATCACCGACCGAAAGCGGACGGAAGCAGCCATCAAACTCGACGAAGAACGCCTTGAAGCCATCTTGGAGCTGCACCACATGATCGGCGCGAGCGAGCACGATATTACCCATTTCGCCATGGAAGCCGCCGTCCGTCTCACCGGCAGCAAGATTGGGTACCTCGCTTTTGCCGATGAAAAAGAAACCATCCTCACCATGTATGCCTGGTCGAATTCCGCGATGCGGGAATGCATGATCCAGGACAAGCCGATTGTGTTCCCGGTTTCTCAAACCGGCCTTTGGGGTGAGGCGATCCGGCAACGCCGCCCGGTGATCACCAACGATTACACCGCCCCCAATCCTCTCAAGAAAGGCTATCCCGAAGGCCATGTCCCCGTGATCCGCCACATGAACGCGCCCTTATTCGATGGCGAAAAAATCGTAATCGTCGCGGGCGTCGGCAATAAACCATCGGACTACGATAAAGACGATCTGAGACAACTCAGTCTTCTCATGTCGGGCCTTTGGACCATTATCCGCCGGAAAAGGGCGGAAGAGGACAAAGAAAAGCTTCAAGAAAAATTGTTGCAGTCCCAAAAAATGGAAGCCGTCGGCACCCTGGCCGGAGGCGTGGCGCACGATTTCAACAACCTGCTCCAAGCGATCAGAGGATACACCTCATTGATCCTTATAGGAAAAAGTGAAACAGACCTGGATTATCATCGGCTGGGAGAAATCGAAAAATTAGTTGAACGAGCGGCTCAGTTGGTCAAGCAGCTTCTTTTTTTTGGCCGCAAAGCGGAAGCCGAACGCCGCCCGGTCAAACTCGATCTTGAAGTGGAACATGCCGTAAAAATTTTGGAACGTACTATTCCCAAGATGATTGAGATTGAAATATTTATAATCGATCATTTATGGCCCATTTTGGCGGACCCGGTTCAAATCGAGCAAGCCATTCTCAATCTGGGTAGCAACGCCGCCGACGCCATGGCCGAGGGTGGACGACTGGTCATCGAAGCCGAAAACATCACTATGGACGGTGAGTCCATCGTCAGTCATCCCGGCATCTCGGGTAATTATGTTCTATTGACCGTCTCGGATACCGGCCACGGCATGGACAAAGAGACCATGGGACACATTTTCGAGCCTTTCTTCACTACCAAGGAAATCGGTAAAGGAACCGGTCTCGGACTGGCTTCGGTTTACGGCATCGTCAAAAGTCACGGTGGTTATATCACCTGCTATAGCGAACCAGACCACGGAACGAACTTCAAGATTTATCTTCCCGCTATCGAACCGAGAGAGGCTCAGGCTACCGGAAATCTCATTACGGCCTCACCTCTGGGAGGAACGGAAACCATTCTGCTCGCCGACGATGAGACGTCCATAATTGAAGTCATCTCGGATATTCTTCTCAGTTTCGGTTACAAGGTCCTGACCGCCTTCAGTGGCGAGGAAGCCTTGGAAATCTACCGGGCCCAGAGGGACAAGATCGACCTGGTTATCCTGGATATCGGCATGCCCGGGATGGGAGGCCATCAGTGCCTGGTTGAACTGCTAAAAACCAATCCCGCGGTCAAGGTCCTGATTGCCAGTGGATATTCCATAAACGGCCGGGCGAAAAAATCCTTGGAAGCCGGCGCGGCCGGATACGTGGGTAAGCCCTATCAGCTGACCGACTTGTTGAACAAGGTCAGATCAGTTATGGATGGAAAATAGTGAAGTCAGGTCTGTCCGTTCTCTTTTTGACCGCAAAGCCCGGCCTTGACGTACTTGAAAATGCAGGCGAATGCATTCGCTATAGCTTGCAAAGGGTTAGCAAGGAAAAAATTCTTTCATTCGTTACATGTCAAAGATTTCTCGTGGCTCGCCGCGGGGAGATCCAATAATGGATGACTTCACATTATTGACCATGCAAGCCGCATGGCCTATAATTGAGGGTATTCATCGACCATGCCTCAAGGACGAAGCGGAACGCATCGCTTAAATTCTCTCCGGCGGGACGTGCCATGGACCTCATCGACATTTGCAATAATTATCCATCGTTACTAGAGGAAATACTCTCCGGCTTGCACCAGGCCATGATCTTGACGGACGGTCAAGGTCGGGTCATTTATTCCAGCCGGATGGTGGAAAAAATTATCGGCTTCTCCTCCGAAGATCTGTTCGATCAAGAACTGGCAAAAATCTTCACTCACGAAGACTTAGTCTTCCTTTACCCCAACATCCTGTTTTTAGCTAAAAATCAACAAATATTCGAAGGCGAACTCATGCTCCGCCGCAAGAATGAAACTCGTTTCTTCGCCTACCTGGTCACCCGTTCTTTTCAGTTGGACCGGTCGGACCGCATGGTCATCGCTTTTTGTATCGAGGACATCGATAAGCAAAAGCATTTCGAAAAAGCTTTACGGGAAACCCATTTCGAAGATTTGATCAAGATCGCCAACGGCATCGCCCACGAACTGAGAAACCCCTTGACCAGCCTCGGCGGATTCATAAACCGCCTGTTCAAAACCGGCCAGACTTCGGTCACTCATGAGCAATACCACGATTTTATCTTCGACAATTTGCGTCGTATCGAAAACCTGGTCAAAAAAGTCGACTATCTGGTTTCCCTGCCTAAACCCGACTTTAAGATGGAACCGGCCAAGGAGGTTATCGACCAAGCGCTAGTTCAATACCGACCAGACATGGCCGCCAAGGGTATTGTCCTGAATCTTGACGTGGATGAGGTCATGCTATTGGTTGATCGAGGCTTGTTTTGCCGGGTTGTCTCCATTCTGGTGGAAAACGCCCTGGACGCCATGAGCGGGCCCGGATGCCTGACCATAGACAGTCGAATCAAGGACAATCATTACGAAATCCATGTTACCGACACCGGGAGCGGTATCACGCCTGAAGACTTGCCTTTTATCTTCAATCCTTTTTTCAGCACCAAACCCTCCGGAGCCGGAATCGACCTGGCCGTGGTCAAAAGAATCATGATCAGCCACGGCGGGCGCGTTGAAGCGGAATCGACTCCGGGCCAAAAAACGACCTTCATCTTATATTTTCCCATGGAACGCCGTCGAACTATCCGCATCGCTCCTTTGGAGCCGGAAAACGGCGTTTCCCCGGAGAAATGAGCTAAACCGTTCAGCCCCTGATTTCGAGATAAAAATATTGGTGACCAGATGTCGAAAGCCAAATACATAACCGCTGACGAAGCCGTGACCACCATCCGGAAAGGCAGTCGGATATTCATCGGATCAGGTTGCGGCGAACCTCAATATCTGGTCGAACACATTGTCCAATACGCCAATAATGTCAATGACGTCGAGGTAATCCAAATCATCTCCGCGCGGGCCTTCGGGGGGACCACCGACAAATTGGAAGACCATTTTCGGGTCAAATGCTTATTTGTCGCCGATCGGAGCGCCCGCGAAGCGCTGTGGGAAGGCCGGATCGAGTACATTCCCATGTACCTATCGCGCGTTCCCAGACTTTTTTCCGAAGGTCGGCTGGCCTTGGACTGCGCCTTTATCCAAGTATCCCCACCCAACGCTTATGGCTACATGAGTCTGGGCGTCTCCGTGGGCGCGGCCAAGGAAGCCATCTCCGCCGCGGGCCTGGTTATTGCCCAGGTCAACCCGGCCATGCCCGTTACTTTGGGTGACAGCTTTATCCACATCAGCGAGGTTGACGCCTTAGTTGATCATGAAGAATCGTTGCTGGAAGTCATCGAACCGGAGTTATCGGAAACCGCCGTGGCCATCGGCGCCGGGATCGCCCGCCTGGTGGATGACGGCGCCACTGTTCACGCCGGGCTGGGGCCGCTCTGTCGCGCGGCGCTCAACGCCATGATCGACAAAAAAGACCTGGGTGTTCATACCGACATATTGACCGACGATTACCTGGAACTGATCCGCCGCGGTGTGGTCACCAACCGCCGCAAAAGCATCAATCCCAACCGGATTGTGACCTCTTACTGCATCGGCAGACGGGAGCTATTTGATTTTGTCCGCATGAACCCCTTTGTGGAATTCTATCCGGTATCTCGAACCAATGATCCATACGAAATCGGTCAGCATCGCAACATGATCGCCATCCATGAAGCTTCGGAAATGGATCTATCCGGGCAAGCGTCCTCTTCTTACGGTAACCGCGTCAACATTGGAGTCGGGGGTATGAGGGATTTCATCGATGGGGCCTTGCGCTCCGTGGACGGGAAATCCATCATCGCCTTGAATAGTACCAGGGAGAACGACACAAAGTCCAATATCGTCCCGACCCTGGCTGAAGGGGCTAATGTGGTGGCCACCAAAGCTGGAGCCCATTATGTCGTCACGGAGTTCGGAGCGGTCAATTTGGAAGCCAAGTCCATCCGGGACCGGGCTACGGCGCTTATAGAAATAGCTCACCCGAAATTTCGAGAAGACCTGTTTAGTCGAGCCCAGAATCAAGGCCTGCTCGCCTCGTCCGATCCCATCTGTTTGTTCAAGCCGGTTATTTACCCTCACTATTTGGAAAAAACCATCGAAGTCCAAGGCGAACCCCTGATTTGCCGTCCGGCCAAGGCCACCGATATACGAGCCATTCAGGAATTTTTCTATCGCTTGAACGCGCGGGATATTCAATATAGATTTCTCCGATCCGTGAAAGTCTTCCCCCGCAGGGAAATGGCGACCATGGCCAATATCGATTATCACGACCGTATGACGATATTGATCCTCAAAGGCGCCATCGGCTTTGAACGGGTCATCGCCGTTGGCCGCTATAAAGCGGGAGAACACGCCGATTTGGTGGAAGTGGACGTGGCGGTGGTCGCCGATTATCGGCGTAAAGGCCTCGGCCGGATGCTGATGAAACAAGTCCTGGAAATCGCTGAAAGCAAGGGCTTCAACGGTATGATTGCCTTCGTGGCTCACGACAACCCCAACACTCTGCGCTTGCTCAAATCCGTGGGATACCGCTCTCGAGCCACCTTGAACCTCGGTGTTTTCGAGGTAGTGCTCCGGTTTTCCGAACCAGTGAGCGAACCCACCATGGAGATCATCTATAATCAATAAGGAGAATAACCGATTGAGACATCCAATTATCACGGTTCGTCGACACGTCCGGACTTGTCTACGAACGTGTTTTTTAGCGCTCATGATCGTCTGGCTGCCGATTAGTGTGAATGCGGCCGAAGAAACCTGGAAACCCGTGGCCGATCATCCGTATAAAAAACAAGTCGCGGACGGATACTGTAACTGTATCTTCAGCCACCAGGACATCCCCAAAGGGCGGGAAAGCACGGTGGAGATCAAAAGCGATTATGTCACCCCCGAGCCGGTTTATGGCCGTTGCTATTGGCTCAAGCCGATAGGTGCGGTCAGAGCCGAAGACTTCTGGCATGAAATATGGATCGATGGCCGTCTGGTCCAGCTCACAGAATTCCAAGATCCCCCGGCGCCGGAATGGGATCAGATCGCCGTTTGGGTATCCGAGGACTACTCCAAGGAAATGAAAGCCTTAAAACGCGGCAAGCATGAGGTTGTCATCTACGTCATGAAAAATACCGACCAACCGTGGATGGCCGCCGGTCGTCCGGATAGCTTGAGCGGACAGGTCATCCTATCCAAAGGCCGGTTTACATATACCGTAAAATGATGTGATGTGGATTAGTACCAATGGGAGCTCCCCGCAGCGAGCTGCGGGGAACCTTCGGCTTGTCAGGAGTGAAAGCGTATTAATTTTTATTCGCTAATCCCGCGGCAAAAGGCAAGGAATATGCTCGCCTGTATGTTCAGGGAAGACGGTTTAATCCCCCGTTGGGATATTCAATTTACCGGCGCTCATCCCCCTATTATAGCCCCAAATTCACCGCCGCTTATCAGCCTGAGCTCAAAAACCGAATATAGGCTGAGTCCCTGGCGAAACGCGAAAACGAGATTTACAGCAAGGATTTATGGGCCTCGTTGATTGACGGTTTGTAAATTACGGCAAAAACAGTTAATTATGAACGACTAACAGGTCTTGCGAAAAGCATCCAGAAAAGCGTCGAAGAGTTCCGGAATGCGGATTACGCCCACGACTTCGTCGGCTTCTACCACCGGCGCGATCCGGAGTCGTATTTTCCTGTCTGTCAAAAGAGTGTAAGCTTTTAAAAGATCGTCATTCATCCTCAAAGCCGGAACCTTGACCATGAAGTCCTCGACTTTACGGTAATGACATTCCTTAAGCCCCTTTTCCATGGCTTCCTGCCAACCGGTTTTCCCCAATAACCCGTGCCAGGTAATGAATTCGTTTCTGAAAGCCTCCAATACATTGCGCATGGCGATGACGCCTAAGGGACGGTTTTGGTGATCCACTACCACCAGGCTGCGGTTATGGATGGTTTTAGCGACGTCAGCCATGGCTTCCATGGCTTCGGCCAGACTGGCATCCGCATGAATGGTTTTAAATTTCCGGTCCATGTAATCCCAAACTCGAGCTGATAAAGGCATAATAACCTCCTCAAGGTAAGGCCCTGTAACTGGTCAGCGTTAATTTAGTATCACTGGATATGAGACTACTCAAAGTGTGGCTTTATGTCAAGATCGCGAGAATACGATAAGTTTATCACCGTAAAAAAGATCGGCTGAATTCGTAATTCATGACCTTCAGTTCAGGTTTTAACATGCTCGCGAGCCCATTCCCGGCAGCTTGCTACGGGATGGCGCGCAAAAAATCATGGTGGTTCTCATAAGTTTCTTCGTTTTGAAGTATCATTGTCATTTCGAGGAGCGGCCACAGGCCGCGACGAGAAATCTCCAACACTACAAAATCACAATGAGATTTCTCCCTTCGGTCGAAATGACCGACTGGGGTGTTCGCGAATGAGCTGAGATTTTGCCGCCATCATTCCGAAAAAACTTTCGAGCATCGCCATAAATGCTTTCGTTCTTTTTGAGCTTAATATATTTCCTTGAGCAGCCGGTAATTTTTTCCTAGCGACATTACTTTGCGGCTCCCCCAAAAGGGTTTGACACGGCCGGGCTTAAGCTTCGCTCTGAATCCGGGCGGGAGTACAGAAAATTAACGCATAATTTCAGTGTGTTATAAAAAAATCCCGGCAAGTTTTTTTCACAGACCTATTCTCGGATGATTTGGCAGGCGATTTGCTTCATAAATCTGTAAAGATTCTCGGGTGAACGTGCCCGGTCTGACCAGTGAAGACCTCAATTTAAGGTAAGCATTAAGCCGGGTGTTACACTGGCGGTTCTCCACGGCGCCAGGGGATTCTTTGACTACTAAGGAGAGTAGATAACCGCTTTTCCCCTTTTCCGACGCCGGATGGAAAAATTCCGGCGTCTCATGTTTTATAGCCGTGCCGGATCGGGAAAGAACAAAAAAGTTTCAGCTGACTCTGCCTGAGTAATGAGCTCCTCCCAATGAACAGCACCTTGAAGCCGTTTCGGACCGCGAGAGCCCCTCGCGGCGTGATGGGATAGCCGGCTCCGGGCCACGGCCGGACTTCCTAAATCCACCATCAAATCGCGGATAGGGTGCGTAAATCCTAAGCGAAACGCGAAGTTGGACCGATTTTGGCCCACAGGCGTATTCACCATACGTCGAGGAGCCACCGGGCGGTGCCCGGAGCCATTAGCGAAATGTTCGTCGGCGCTGTATTGAACAGCCACCCGAGTTCGAGCAGGCCTTTGGGTGCGGGACCTTCCCGCCGGGAAACGAGCGTTGCAGCCGGGAGTTACGCGCCTCGATGCCCGCAAGTGGCGGATTCTGGACTTGATCCCAACTTGTCGTCAAATGTAGATATCTATATTTTGCCCGGAGTTATCACTGGGCGGCGAACGCCCCAAGGCGCGACCGTTGGCTGAATAAAGACCGGCCGCGCCGGTTTTATCCGCCGAATTTTCATCCCCTTTGACACTATTCGCAGCCGAGGGATTTTGTAGTTTCATCAACTCCATAACGGCTTGAATTTCCATTTGGGTCGCCGCCGCGGCGACTTGCCGATCCTGGCCGGAAGGGTTGGCCGGGGCTAAAGCCGCACGTTTTATAGTATGAGCTTTTTGAATGGTGGCCTTGGGATCGTCGGACACCGGACTGGAATCGATTGAAACTTCTCCACCGACAGCATATTGACGGTTATCCGGCCCGCGCTTATACTGGTAATGAGCGCCGCCGCGGACATATTGCCCGCCGGCGCTCAAATGGGCCTGTTCGTGGGCTCTGACCTCCTGATCCACCCGACTCAACTGACTGACTACCCGTTCTTCTTCTTGATTCAGTTTCCCTTGATATTTCTGTCCGATGCCCTGAATGGCTTTTTTTTCCGAGCCGGCGGCGTCATCGGCTTTATTGGACTGAATATTTCCATCATTTTTTTCGGTTGTTTGTCCCTGGTCCGGCTGGCTAGCCTTATACGCGGCTGCACCCGTGTTGTCTTCCAACAACTTCGGACCATCCAGTGGGCGCAACAAAGCATAAGAATTAAATATGTTGTTTACAGACCCTATAGACATGCCTGGCATCCTCGAACGATCCCGGATTTGGGCTCATCACGACTTTTCATCATTATCTATCGGCAGTTTAGTCGATTTCGTTAAATGATTCTTCTGAAATGCGCATTCCTTTAAACAACACCTCGATTCGATCTGGAGGCATGCCTGAGTGATCGCGCCGCCGGGAAACAAGCGTTGCAGCCAGGAGTTACGCGCCTCGATGCCCGCAAGTGGTGAATTAGGGGATTCCGTGGCTCTTGACAAACCTTGCGGTTCCATATAAATGGAGTGGTTAATATAAATGTCCCTTCAATGGGCACATTCAATATCGGTTTATAAAAATATTTGGCGCGTAGGCCATAAAACAAAGAAATTCAGGGAGGACAACAGTGGCGGACATCCTGGCCCCCATGAGCGGGAAAGTATGGAAAGTTTTGGTTGAAGTTGGAGCTTCAGTCGGTGAGGATGATGAAGTTGCCGTTTTGGAAGCCATGAAAATGGAAATTCCGGTGGTTTCTCCGGAGGACGGAACGATTAAAAGCATTCGAGTCAAGGAAGGCGACGCCGTCGAGGCCGAATCGGTAATTATGGAACTTGAATAAAAAATTAGGCATTTTGGCCACTTAATCGGCCAATTCCTTATGCTTAATAATGCCTGGAACTGTGCGTCAACGTCGGTTTCAGGCTTTTTTTATCTCAGGAAAGGGATAAGAACATGACCGAGCGCGATCTTGTCTCCAGAGCCAAAGCTGAAGGTCGAAAAACGTTGACGGAGGCGGAATCCAAGCAATTACTGGCCGCGTACGGTGTACCGGTAGTGACGGAGAGGATCGCCCGGACTGTTGATCAGGCCATTCAGGCGGCCCATGATCTGGGTTGGCCGGTGGTTCTGAAAGGGTTGGGGCATCGGCTGACTCATAAAACCGAAAAAGGCTTGGTCCGATTAGGTTTGACTAATCAAGACCAAATTCATCAAGCAGCCGCGGACATGGCCCAAACGGCCGGAGCCGACCTGGAAGGTTATTTGGTTCAACCGTATCTTTCCGGCAAGCGTGAATTTGTGGCCGGCCTGTTTAATGATCCCTTGTTCGGCCCGATCGTCATGTTCGGCCTAGGCGGAGTGATGACCGAAATCCTGGATGATGTCGTTTTTCGGCTGGCTCCCCTGACCGAAATTTGGGCGCAATCCATGTTGGATGAAATTCGAGCCAATCGGATGTTGGATCGGTTTCGTGGGGAACCGGCCGCCGATCGTGAAGGCCTGGTCAAAACCTTGTTGGGTCTTTCCCGTCTAAGCCTGGAATTGCCCGAGGTGGCTGAAGTGGATATCAATCCTCTTTTAATAACCGATACCGGCCAAGCTGTGGCGGTGGACGCCTTGGTGGTTCTGGGCGAGCCCAAACCGGTTGGCGGATCACGCCCGCCCGCCGACATCACTGAATTTGCCGCCATGTTCCATCCCAAATCCATTGCGCTTGTCGGAGCCTCGGGTCAGTTCCGAAAATGGGGTTATACTTTATTGGTAAATGTTCTGGCCGGCGGTTTTAAAGGCCGAATCCATTTAGTCAATCCCAAAGCGGAAAGAATAGCCGGTCGACCGGTCTATAAAACGGTGGCCGATATTCCGGAACCGGTGGATTTGGCCGTGGTAACCGTTCCGGCCGCAAGCGTTCTGGACCTCCTGCCAGGCTTGGCCGCCAAGGGGATCAAACGGGTAATCATGATTACGTCCGGATTCGCCGAAACCGGGCCGGCCGGCCGCAAGCTGGAAGAAGCCATGGTTGCTCTTGCTCGAGAGTTAGGGATTCTGATACTCGGCCCGAACATGATGGGAATTTGCAACCCCCACCACCATTTCTACTGCCTCTACAGCCATACCCGGCCCCAACCCGGTTCAATAGCTTTTTTTTCCCAGTCCGGTAATATGGGTATGCAGCTTTTGACTTTTGCCGAACAACAGGGCCTCGGCATCCGGGCTTTTATCGGGTCCGGCAACGAAGCCATGGTCACCACGGAAGATGCCTTGGACGCCTTTTTTGTAGACCGGTACACCAGCACTCTCTTGATGTATCTGGAAAGCGTCAAAAGCGGACGGCGTTTTTTCGAAGCCGCCCGCAAGGTCAGCCGGAAAAAACCGATCGTGGTCTTGAAAGGCGGCCGCTCCGAAGCCGGAGCTCATGCCGCCGCCAGTCACACCGGGGCTTTAGCCGGCAGTATCAGGGTCTTTGATGCGGCTTGCCGTCAAGCCGGTATTATCGTCGCCAACCGCCCCATGGACCTTTTGGATTTATCGGCGGCTTTTTCTTCACTGCCTCTTCCTTCCGGCCCCCGGGTGGCTATCATGACCCTAGGCGGTGGGTGGGGTGTGGTCACCGCTGATTTATGCAACGAATTCCAGTTGCAGATCCCCAGACTCTCCTCGGAAATCCTTGATCTCTTCGATAATATTCTGCCCCCGTTTTGGAGCCGAGCCAACCCCGTGGACATGGTTGGAGTAGCGGACCCGACAGTTCCGCTGAAAATCATGGAGAGCCTGGTGGCTTGGGACGGTTGCGACGCAGTCATCAACCTGGGCGTTATCGGCTGGAAAATAACCCTGGCCGGCATGATCTCCGCCGCGAAAACAGTCGATCCGGACGCCGACCATCAACAGCTGAACGAACTGATTCAGTTCATGGAAAAATACGAAACCGATTATATAGCTTTCCAAGTTGATTTGATGAAACGCTTTCAAAAACCGATCTTAGGGGTCAGTTTGGTTACCGGGGCAGATAACCGCACCGTTTTTGAAGTGGCGGGCCAACCATATAAAGGCGTATTTTTTAAGACTCCGGAACGAGCCGTCAAAGCGCTGGCTGAAATGTGGCAATACGTGGGTTGGCGGAAAAAAGAAACGATTTAGCCGGGAATGGCTCGAAAAAAAGTATTGGTTTAGCTATCGACGGGGTATGAAATAAAAAAAATCATGGCGGCCCCTTGCTCCAACACCGCGCTATTATTGGATATCCGACCTTATATTTCTTAAATCTTCTTCAACCGACCAGGCTGCCCGAACCAAATTCTCCCGAAACAGACGTATAAAGATATTTATAAAAGACTGGACACCAAACCATGGTATGGTATTAGAAAACATATAACATACAGCCGGACACAACCTGCTTCGGCAGGGTCCCAAAAAAGAGGAAAATGAATTGACATTTCTAGGAGGATTTTTGTATGGCCGCTGTTGATTACAAAGGAAAGAAGTATGAGGTCGACGAGGACGGTTTCTTGACCAGTTTGGAACAATGGGATGAAAACTGGGTGGACTACGTTAAGGAGTCCGAAGGAATCGCCTCTTTGACCGACGAACACTGGAAAGTCATTGGCATGCTGCAGGACTATTACAAGAAAAACGGCATCGCCCCCATGGTGCGGATATTGTCCAAGGTCACCGGATTCAAGCTGAAGTACATATACGAGCTGTTCCCCTCAGGACCGGGCAAAGGCGCATGCAAAATGGCCGGTTTAGCCAAACCCACCGGTTGCGTCTGATTTCAAATTCACCAAGACGATCGGGCCTCCCATGGAGGCCCTTTTTTTTGATTACGACCATAACCGGTCACCCAGATACGGCCAGGCACTCCTATTTATTGAACAAAAGCCCTGATATCCACTAAACGAACGAATCGGCCATTGATTTTGGTGTTCTATGGCAATTATTGTTATATTCGCCCTTAGTTTTAGCCTCCGGGGATAACTCCTTCTATTTCACAACCTCCGGGGCTCGGTTCACTTTTTCCCTTTCGACCCAAAAGAGATATTTGGAGCCGCCCATGCCGTCACCGTCGTTACTTCGCCGCCTCCCGAAAGTCGACCAACTGCTGTTGGACCCGGAAATGGTTTCACTGCAGGAGGTCATTCCCCGTCCCGTGGTCCTCAAGGCTGTCCGTCAGATTCTGGATCAGCTTCGTAACCGCATCCGGAAAGACCAAGAAGAGGTATCCGAGACGGATATCGACCGGACCGCCATCCTAAAGACCATTTCCAGTCTGGCCCGGGAACTGAACCGTCCTCACCTGCGGCGCATAATTAACGCCACCGGAGTCATTATCCATACCAACCTGGGGAGATCCCTGCTCGCCGAAGAAGCCGTCGCCGCCATTCGGAACGCCGGCTTTTACTACGAGAATCTGGAATACGACCTCGCCAGCGGCCAGCGTGGTTCACGTTATAGTCACGTTGAAGGCCTCCTTTGCGAATTGACCGGGGCGGAAGCCGCGTTGGTGGTCAACAACAATGCGGCGGCTGTTTATCTGGCTTTGCAAACCTTGGCAGCCGGCCGCGAAGTGGTTGTTTCCCGCGGCGAATTGGTGGAGATCGGCGGGTCGTTCCGCATCCCGGAAGTTATGTCTCGCAGCGGGGCTCACTTGGTGGAAATCGGCACCACCAATAAAACCCATCTCCACGACTATCAAAACGCGGTTACCGATCGGACCTCACTGCTTCTCAAGGTGCATCAAAGCAATTTCCACATCATCGGCTTCACCACCGCGGTGGATATCCGCGACTTGGTGGAGTTGGCCCGCACCCTCAACCTTCCGGTCATGGAAGACCTGGGCAGCGGCTGTTTACTTGACCTGTCACCTTATGGTGTTCGCCGCGAACCCACGGTAAGGGACAGTGTATCCGCCGGAATCGATGTCACGACTTTCAGCGGCGACAAACTTTTAGGTGGACCACAAGCCGGCCTGTTGGTCGGTCGACGCCAGATCATCGACCAGATCAAAAAAAACCCCATCAACAGGGCCATGCGGATCGACAAATTGACCTTGGCCGCCCTGGAAGCCACCCTGCGGTTATATTTTGAACCTGAGCGAGCCTTGAGTCGCATCCCCACCTTGAGAATGATCACCACGACCTATCAAACTCTTCGGCGGCGAGCCGCCCGTTTGAAAAAAAAGCTCGATCCCGTAGCCGGACCGGCCTTGGAAATAGGCCTGATCGACGGCCAGTCTCAAATCGGCGGTGGAGCATTGCCCGGTCAGGATCTGCCGACCAGGTTGGTCACTCTCCGACCGGTAAATTGTTCGGTCAATGATCTTGAAGCTTGGCTGAGGACTTACCCGATCCCGATAATCACCCGCATTGAACACGACCAGGTTGTCCTGGACGTTCGGACCATGACCGATGATGATTTCGACCAGGTCCGGCTGACACTGGCCGATGTCAATACCCTATCCGACCTTACTAATGGAAAACGCCTATGAAAGAATTTTTCGAGCGCTATAAGGCTAAAATAGAAACTGACGACCTCCAACGGTTTGGAGTAATTTTGATGGAAGACCTCAGCGCCGTATTGCCGGGCTTTGAGTTCGTGGTCCATCTGTTGGATACACCGCAACGTGAAGCTGAATTGGACAACAGGACCAAGGAAGCTCTACAAAGGAATAAAGCTCGACGCGAACCGGAAACCGGCCGGTTGATCCTGCCGGTAGTATTTCAACGGAGCAAGCTGGCGGTCATCAACGCTGTTTCTCCTGTCAAGCCGACCGTATCTTCCGAAATAATCGAGCTGTTACCCACGATTGTTCGCCTCTCCTTAGAAAAGCTGCTGCTTTACAAAATAAATATCACCGACAACGAAACCGACTTGAACAATGAAGATTATTTCCGGTCTTACGTCCGGAAAAAACTTCAAATTTCAACCCGACCGCCGGCCGGCCCCGGTCAACTGAAACCTTTACGCCTCGGAGACGCCGAGACGGTCTCCACTCTGGTAATTTTGCTGGCGGAAATTCGCGATTTTGAACGATTGGCCACCGAACACGGCCGGTTGGAAGCGGTCCGGGCCCTCAAAACCTTGGCGGATTGGTTGAAGGAAGGCGTACAAGGAGGATACACTCTGGCGCGCATGGGCAAAGGGCGATTAGGCTTGGCTCTCCAACGCATGGATTTAACTTCGGTGGAAGATCTGGCCAAAAAAACCACCATGTGCCCGCGCCCCCTGGGAGCTTCCAGTTACCTTGGTCCGCCCATCCGACTTGCGTTCGGCCTTGCCGCCTTTCCCACCGACTTTGCGGAAGAATTAGGACAATCCGAATCCTTGGACCTGCGCCTGAACGACTTGGCCGATCAACTTTTGGCCAAAGCGGAACTAGCGCTGCAAAGGGCCGTAACCACCAAAAACGAGCCGGTAATCTCCTTCCATCAGGTTTTGGAAATAGGCGGCCGCGTAGTGCAGGTTCTGCCTTATCAAAGAGTGGTGATCAACCTGGGTCAAATGGCCGGAGCCAAAACCGGACAGGTTTTCATCATCATCCCCGCCAATAAAAATACGGAAGTGGATTATAAAGGGGAAATAGTTCTCATCGATGTTCAAAAGGATTTCTCCATCGGCGAGATTATGGACCTGCGCTATTCAACCACGCAAATCCAGGTCGGGGATGGCTTGCTTCTTAGTCAGACCGCCTTGGAAGACGTTGCCGCAAGTGACAACCTCGATCCGCTTTTAGGCTTGCCCAAACACTATGGCTTCCTAAGCCGTTTGAACGAACAAATTGAAAAGACGGACAATCTGGCGCTTATGCTGATCAGAGTCGACGGCTATGAACAATATCGGACCACCATGGGGCATCAGGAAAGCGACCGGCAGCTTAAGGCCATCTGGGAATTGGTCCAGGGTTATCTGCCCCATGAAGTCCTGGCTGGCCGTTTCAGCGCCGAAAGCATTGTGGTCTATTGCCCGGAAATGAATGAGACCCAAGCCAATAATCTGGCCGTAACCATCCGGGATGAAATCCGAAACCGCAGTAAGCAAACCTGCTCCTTGGGCTTGGCTGTTTTTCCCTGCGGCTCCATCCCCAAAACCGCCGCCTTGCCCTGTGCGCAAAAAGCCCTGGATCATGCCGGGTTTTTAGGACCAGGCTCCCTGGCGCTTTTTAATGCCTTAAGCCTCAACATCAGCGGCGACAAAAAATTTGAAGCCTTGGACTGGGCGGGCGCCATTCAGGAATATCAACTGGGATTGGAACTAGACCCATACAATATCAACATACTCAACAGTTTGGGAGTCTGTTACGGTTACCGGAAGCAATTCGATCAGGCCTTGGAAGCTTTCGAACGGGTCATGATTTTGGCTCCGGATAACCTGATGGCCCATTATAACCGCGGCTTTGTGTTAGAAATGGCCATTCGTCCCGAAGACGCCCTTGACAGTTACCGCCGGGCAGCCGAATTGGATCCGAATAACTTCAATGTCTTGTATCAGTTGGGTAAAACCGCTCAAGGTTTGAACCGGATCGATGAAGCCGTGGACAGTTTCCGACGAGCCGCCGCTCTTGACGGCCGCCACCCGATCGTTTTTCGCTATCTCGGACAGGTCCTGTTGCAGGCCGGACGTCCCCAGGATGCCTTCGAAGCTTTTAAAGCCGCGGTCCGTTACGATCCGGAAGACGCTTCTTCCATTAGTCAGCTAGGCATTTTGTACCTGGAAAGAGGCACGGATTTGGATGTGGCCTTGTCATTGGCCAAACAAAGTGTCGACCTCGATCCCACCAACAGTCTGTTTCGGTATCGCTTGGCCAGGACTCTGGCCGCCGCCGGCGACCCAGCCTCCTCCGAAACCCAATATAGTAAAGTTTTGGATCTAGGCCGGAAAAGCCGCGAAGTCTACTATGAGCTGGGCTGCGTCTTACGAAGTTTAGGTCGACGTGAAGAGGCGGTTAAGTACTTTAAGGAAGCTCTGGCGGTCGACCCCAATTTCGAGTTGGCGGCCGAAGCCTTGAAAGGTTGATTTCCACATGCAATTCGTTTGGGATATAGATCCGGTTCTCATTCCCCTGGGCGCCGGTTTGGGAATACGTTATTACGGACTGTTGTTCGCGCTGGTCTTTATCGGAGGTTATTTGTTTTTTCAATGGCAGGTCATA
>JADFXS010000253.1 GCA_015233515.1 Deltaproteobacteria bacterium
GCTCAGGTTCTGCCTCTATCCCTTATGGGAAAGGATATTGCCGGCCAGGCGCAGACGGGGACCGGTAAAACCGCCGCCTTTCTGGTGACCCTCTTTGTCCGGCTCCTCGCCAGGAAAGACAAAAAAGCCGGGATGTCCGGGGCCTTGATTATCGCCCCAACCCGGGAACTGGCCCAGCAGATTTATGAGGAGGCGGAAAAAATCGGTCGCCATACCGGCTTGACCATGGGCTTGGCCATCGGCGGCCTGGATTATCGAGAACAGGCTGACGCTATACGCCAAGGACTGGACATCATTATTTGTACTCCGGGCCGGATCATCGATTATCTAAAACAAGGCATTTATAAAACCCAAAAAGTGGAAGTCGTGGTCGTGGACGAGGCCGATCGGTTGATGGATTTGGGATTCATCAATGATTTGCGTTATATTTTGAGAAAGCTGCCACCATTTACGCAACGGCAGTCCATGCTTTTTTCCGCCACGCTATCATACCGCATATTGGAAACGACTTATGAGTTCATGAACGTGCCGGAGTTCATTTCAGCCACTCCCCCCAATGAATTAGCCGTGGAGCGCATAGAGCAGGCCTTGTTCCACGTGAGTCGCGAAGAAAAACTGCCTCTTCTTCTGGGATTACTCGGACGGGAAGAGTGGAGCAGTGTCTTGATTTTTGTGAATACCAAAGCCGGAGTGGAATGGCTATCCAAGAAGCTGAAAGGTAATCAATTACCGGCGGAAGGCATCACCGGAGACCTACCCCAACGCCAACGCCTGAAACTGATGCAGCGGTTCAAGGACGGCCAACTGAAGATACTAGTGGCCACGGACGTCGCTTCCCGGGGTATCCATGTTGAAGATATCAGCCATGTCATTAATTATGACCTGCCCCAGGACGTGGAAAATTACGTCCACCGGATCGGGCGGACCGCACGGGCCGGTAAAAGTGGGAAAGCCGTAAGTTTCGCCTGCGAAGACTATGTTTTTCATCTGGAGCCATTAGAGACCTTATTGGGATACAAAATACCCGTGGTTTGGCCCGATGAAACTTGGTTCAAGGCGGATCAGGCCGGGGAAGTGCATGGCAGATATCGAGAGCGCCCGGAAAGACCCCGATACCAGAAAGACCGGGGCCCGGAGGCCAGAAGACAACCGGGAGCTCGAAAACGCCCGGAGGAAAAAGCGCCTCGAGGTCCTCTCGCGCCATGGAAAAAAGCCCCGGCCAGTACCAGGCCCGGTGGTATTTTCGGATTGTCGCCCAAATCTTGGCCTCAAACTCGAGTGGAGACGAATAATGTGACCAGTCCACCGGAACCGGTGGAAGAGAACCTGCCACCCGAGAAAGTGGTTACCCTCGCCGCTGTTGTCACGGCGGAGATACCGGAAGCGGTTGCTTCTGAGGTTGATGCCGGGATAGAGACAGCAGAAGCTTCACCGGAATTGAAAAAAAAGAAAAAACGGCGTCGACGTAAGCGAAAAGCAAAAAGCAGCGATGAGGCGAACGGCAACTTGCCGGGTGATGATTTTAACGGTGAGCTGGAGGAGGGGACGTCGACCGATTCGGATTTGGATGAAGAAGTCCCGTTCTAAGCCCGTCCGGATCAATGTCCGTCTGACCGACTTATATCAGCGCCTTTATTCGATTTTTGGACCTCGAAACTGGTGGCCGGCCCAGTCTCCTTTCGAAGTAATGGTCGGGGCGGTATTGACTCAAAATACCGCCTGGACCAACGTCATCAAGGCCATTACCAACTTACGAACCGCCGGCCTGCTTGACCCCGAGGGCCTTCATCGAGTGCCTTCGGCCGATTTAGCCCAGCTCATTCGCCCCTGCGGATATTACAACGTCAAGACTACCAGGCTGAAAAATCTGATGGACCTGATCATGCGCGCCGGCGGCGGCGATCCGCCCCGGCTGCTTGCGTGGCCGGCCGACCGTTTGCGGGAAGAACTGCTGTCGGTCAACGGGCTAGGCCCGGAAACAGCGGATTCCATAGTTTTGTACGCCGCCGGTTATCCCAAATTTGTAATAGATACATATACTCGCCGGATTCTAAGTCGCCATGCCTTGGCTTCAGGTCAAGAAAGCTACGGGCAACTTCAAGCCCTGTTCGAAGACCATTTGCCGCATGACGCGGCTTTATTCAATGAATACCATGCCCTCTTGGTGCGGACCGGGCATTTGCACTGTAAACCCGAACCCAGATGCGGTGATTGTCCCCTGCTTGGTTTTTAGCTACCTTCTTTTGCGGGCCTAAGGAAAAAAACCGGTCCGCAGTAAACATTTCGATCGTCAATCTTGCGAGTCAATCCGGCGGCGGCGTGAATTGTCTCCAGGAGATTCCGTCCGGGCAGCAGATAGCCGGTCAAGGTGAGACAGGGTCCCGAGGCTTCTTGCCCCGATGATTCCAAGGTTGAAGAGACCGCCGCGGCTTCACGGCGTAGATCGGCCAGATCTTCCCGGCGCCAGGTCCGGGCGCCGATGGGAGTGAGAAATTCGATCCACGCCGTCGGCAGCGACCGATTATCCAGCATATTTTCCAAGGAAAGATCTTCCGGCCGGCATGGTATGCTCGTTTCTATAAAAGGTTCCATAATTTCCGTCGATCGCCGGTCCAAAGTCGATTCTCTTTCCCACAATCGCGCCAAATTTTGATCCAAGGTGGAGATAGCTTCCGCCTGATCGGTAAACAGGGCGGTGTCGAATGGTCCCAAGTCCGTATAAACATTAGCCCAGGCCATCAAACGTTGTGTCATCATCCGACCGCGATGATCCAACGTTGGAGCGGAAGAGGGCGGTAACGGCCAGTCGAACAATTCCGGGTCGTTATCCACACCGATTAACTCACTCAGAGTTTGTTCATCCCGGTGAACGACATCTAAAATATCATTCACTTCCTGTTGTTGTCGGTCGAATTCCTGAGCCAAGGCCAGGCAGACCTGAGCATTCCGGCGCGGGTCGGTTTCCGGGGGGCGGTCGGAAGCCTGGGCCCGGATGGAAGCCGCCAGCTTGGTTTCCGAGCTTTCATCGTCATCGGTGTGATAATGCTTGAGCAACGCTAAGGAAGCGGGGTCGTGGTAAACATCGGCCAGATGACTCAAGCCGGCCATGTTTTTTTTGAATTCACTCGGCGATGAAAAAAAGTTAAAGTCCATTCGGGTCAGCAGCGCCTTGATTTCCGCTTTTGACAACCACTGGTCCTGCTGGTCACCGGGCAACCGATAGACTATAATCTCCGAGAAGAATTTCAAGGCCCTGGCCAGGCGGACCTGGTTGATGTCGGAGTAAGGGAAATAGAGTGCGCGATAGATGGTCATTTTTCACATCCATGGCCAATAGGTATTTTGAACATGCGGATTCGCTACCCAGCGGCTGGCTGCAAGGTAGTGGACTAAAATAAAAGACGTTTTTTCCTTACATGCCGAAGATTCCCCGCAGCGAGCCGAGGGGAGCTTCAAAATATCGATAAATCATTTGGAGAAGCATTGTGAGCGAACACCTGCATCAAATCATGGACCGGCAAATATTCAACCTTAATTTGAGCGTCGAAGCCACATCGGCATATATCGTGGTCACATCCATCGTGGATGAAAACCGCCCGCCCACTTTGGAAGCCATACTTGGACGGTGGACCATAGCACCCGAAGCACTGAACCGGTCCATCATTGAACTGTTGGATCGCGGTGTGGTGCAATCGCGCCCTGGTCCCGAAGGCGCGATCATGTATTTTCCCAATCCGGCCTCCCTGTGGCGCTAGGTATGGATGCTTGGACTATAAGATGACCGACCGGCGGTGTCAACACCTTGATCCACCACTTGCGGGCGCCCTATCCGCGATTTGATGGTGGATTTAGGAACAGGGATACTCTTGACATCGGGTCTTTGACATCGGAAGATGTCTGGACATGAACCGTTTCTTGTGGGCTGCAATAACCATGATCGCCAAATCCAGGCAAGGTGCTGAAGTATCATGAGCAAGCTTTTATGGTCACCGACAAAGGAAGCCGTGAGCCGAGCCAATCTGACCAGGTTCATCGAGTTTGTCAACCGACGCCATGACCGATCGTTGGCCGGTTACAACGACTTGTACCAGTGGTCGGTGGAGGCTATCCCTGATTTCTGGGCGGCCTTATGGGATTTTTTGGAAATCAGGCACACCAGGACTTATGACCGGGTGGTGGACGATGTGGCCAGAATGCCCGGGGCCGGGTGGTTCACCGGGGCTGAACTCAATTTTGCCGAAAACTTGCTTCGTTATCGGGATGACCAACCGGCGCTCATCTTCAAGGGCGAAAATCACCCTACCCGCCGGATAAGTTACGCCGAATTATCCGATCAGGTAACGCATCTGGCCAAATCGTTGAAAGATATCGGGGTGATAAAAGGAGGCCGGGTGGCCGGTTTTATGCCCAACATGATCGAAACCGTGGTCGCCATGTTGGCGGCCGCCAGTTTGGGCGCTATCTGGTCTTCCTGTTCCCCGGATTTCGGCAGCAAAGGAGTGTTGGATCGTTTCGGGCAGATCGAACCCAAGGTCATGTTCACTGCCGATGGCTATTATTACCAAGGTAAAGCATTTAATTCCCTGGAACGAGCGGCTGCCGTCATGAAAAGCCTGCCGAAGGCGGTAAAGCTAGTGGTCGTTCCCTATGTCAATCCCCGGCCGGACCTGAGAGACTTGCCTCGAGCGGTAAGCTATCCGGATTTTATTTCACACGAATCCGGCTTGAAACCGAATTTTGTCCAGGTTCCTTTCAGCCACCCCTTGTACATCATGTATTCGTCTTTTCCATCGCTTTCTTTCCTTGTCACAGCTTCTGAGAAACAACACCCC
>JADFXS010000254.1 GCA_015233515.1 Deltaproteobacteria bacterium
ACTCACACCGGCGGATTGGATCTATCCTTCGGTAACCGGCCGAGTGCTTTGGAAGTATTGCACCAAATGGCCAGAGGAGAAGGCTTCGGAAAGATACTCGGCCAGGGCATCCGCCGGATGAAAACTATCTTCGCCGAAGAATTCGGCGCCGATCCTTCGTTATTGGCCGACATCGGCATGGAATCCAAAGGTCTGGAATTTTCCGAGTATATGACCAAGGAATCCTTGGCCCAGCAGGGTGGCTATGGTCTGTCCCTCAAAGGTCCGCAGCACGATGAGGCGTGGCTGATTTTTCTAGATATGGTCCATAATTTCATGCCGACTTTTGAGCAAAAAGCCGAGGCCTTACATTGGTTCCCCATGTTCCGGACCTGGTTCGGCCTCTGTGGCCTATGCAAACTTCCTTGGAACGATATTGTCCCCGAGGATAATAAAACCATGCCTGAGCCCGCCAAGGTCATGAAACATGTGGAGTGGTACGCCAAATATTTCAGCTCGGTCACGGGACGCCAGGTCGGCCCGGAAGACCTCGTCAAAATGAGTGAAGTCGTTTACAACTTCCAGCGGTTGTTCAACTTGAAACTGGGCTACGGCCGCCGGCAACATGACACTCTTCCTTACCGCGCCGTCGGTCCGGTGACTGAAAATGAATACGAATCCCGAAAAGAACGCTATGACAAACAACTTCAGGAAAAGCATCAGGTGGATATAACCGGCAAAAGTACGGCGGAAAAAATCAAGATTCTCCGCCAGTTTCGGGAAGCTCTGTATGAACAGCTCAAGGGCGCCGTATATCAACGCCGGGGTTGGACCAATGAAGGTATCCCCACCTTGGCCACGGTCAAACGCCTGGGCATTGATTATCCCGAAGTGCTGGAATTGCTCAAAACCCATGGAGTGACGGAATGATTAAAATCAGGGGGGGCGCGGTCAAGGAGCTTGCCTGGCAGGAAGACTTAACCGTGTCCCACCTCCTTAAAATTTTAGAAGATCCATACCCTTACGCGGTCGTGCACCTGAACGGCCGCACGGTCACTTTGCCCAATTTCGAAAAAACATTTGTTCCGGACGAAGCTGAAATATTCCTCATCCCCATGGTGGTGGGCGGGTGAGGAAAAATCTTTCCGCCGGGAAACGCTCAAGGCCTATCCTCCGGCGGCGATTTATCGGCGGAAAGATGCTATTTCATACGATTTAAATACCCTCTGAACCGGAGACCCCGGAACAAACCTTTTCCCGAAACACCGTCGACATCAGGGGCGACAATCCAAACATTATCAGCCTCAGATCTGCTTGCGACCTGAAGATTCTCCATCCTCGGATAAAATTTTTTCTTTTCCTAGGAAAAAAACTTATAAGAAATTCGTTTTTGCGATATGAAGGGCGTTATCCTAACGTGCTATTGGAGAGGATTATGGTGATACAGCAAGCAATCGGTTTTATTGGCGGCGGGAACATGGGCGAAGCCATGATCAAGGGTTTGATCAAAAGCGGCGTGGCGGAGGCCGGTAACCTTTGGTTTTTCGACATGGACCCTAGCCGCCAGAAAGACCTGCTCGATAAATATGGAATTAGACTGGCGGAGAGCAATCATGAACTGACCAGGCAATGCCGGATCATTGTCCTGGCGGTCAAGCCTCAAATTATTGACCGAGTTCTATCAGAGATCACGGCATCTTTGACCATGGATCATCTGCTGATTTCCATTGCCGCCGGCATTACTTTGGAACACATCCAGAACGCGCTCTTGATTCCCGGACCCGTGGTCCGCGTCATGCCCAATACCCCGGCGTTGGTTATGGCCGGAGCCACGGCAATGTCACGCGGTATTTACGCCACTTCCGATCATATAAAATTGGCTCGCGGCATATTCGAAGCCGTGGGCATGGTTGTGGAAGTGGAAGAAAAATATATGGATGTGGTGACGGGCTTGTCAGGCAGCGGCCCGGCTTATGTGTTCACTTTCTTGGATGCCATGACCGACGGCGGTGTCCGCCTGGGATTGACTAGGGAGCAAGCCCGCCGCCTGTGTGTCCAGACTATTTTGGGATCCGCGAAACTAGCCCTGGAAACCGGTATGCATCCGGCCGCGCTGCGGGACATGGTCACCAGCCCCGGCGGGACCGCGGTGGCGGGTCTTTTTGCCTTGGAAAAAGGCGCTTTCCGCGCCACGGTCATGGAGGCTATATCGGCGGCCAGCGCCAGAAGCAAGGAACTGGGCAGCAGATACCGGGATACAGAAGTGGGCGGAAAAATAGAAGAAGAGCCGAAACGCTAATTTTAAAAAAAATACGATCATAACTCTATTCAACATGCCAGTGAGCGCATTCCCCGCGGCTCGCTGCGGGTTGGCGAGCAAAAAGCTTTAGCGCCTTGGTTCCTTAATTGTCGAAGGTTCCCCAGCTTGCGGCGGGGAGATTCAATGTGGAGGATTACGGTTTCATGGAGGCAAATATGACCGTTACATCACCTCTAGTTTTCATTATCACCTCATTGATTCTTATCATTACGCCCGGCCAAGACATGATCCTGGTTATGTCCCGTTCAATTTCCCAGGGATGGAAGGCTGGTGTGGCCACGGCTTCCGGCGTGAGTGTCGGTCTGCTCGGCCATACCGTCTTGGCCACACTCGGTCTCGGCGCATTGCTGAGCGCCTCGGAAATCCTTTTCATGATCATTAAACTTATCGGGGCTGCTTATCTATTATATCTGGGTATCGCACTTTTGCGAAATAATCATGCCGGATTAGATATCTCCAGCCTACCGACGGCTTCCTTGCGGAAACTGTTCTTCCAAGGTGTTATTTCCAACCTTTCCAACCCCAAAATCGCGATTTTTTATTTCGCGTATCTTCCGCAATTTATCCCGGCCGGCGCCGAGAATCCAACATTCCTTATTCTCATGCTAGGCGCTTCCTTCGCGATGCTCACTTTCCTGGTGAAAGGGCCGATTGGATATGGGGCTGGTATTTTGTCAAGCTGGTTGCGAACTCGCCCGGCTATGCTCGGCTGGATCAATCGACTGAGTGGTGTGGTCCTTATCACTCTCGGCCTTCGCCTGGCCTTCGAACGAAGAAATTGAACATTCAGGCGAGCGCATTCCCCGCGGCTCGCTGCGGGGAGCTTCAACATGCAGGCGAGAGAATTCCCGGCCGCTCGCTTTGAAGAGCTACAACGTTAATAAAAACCAAAACGGCTGGCGGCCAGCCGAATCATAATACACGGGCGAGAAACAATAGACACCTGCTTGACTCGCCCCCCAACCGTTTATTCAGGAGACTCATGACCGATTTAGAAAAAGACCCATCGGCTTCCACCGAAAAGGACGAGGCGGAAAAATTACAGCCCGAGGCATCGTTTGTTTTAGAAGTCACGGACACCGAGATCATCAATCATCGCCCCGAAGGCACGATTGAACGCGTGGCCTTGGCCGATCTTCAAGCCATAATCGTGGAAACGAACGATTCCGGGCCTTGGGGCGCTGATATATTTTGGTTGCTCATCGGCTCGACGCCTGATTCCGGTTGTGTTTTCCCTCAAGGGGCGACCGGGGAAGAAGAGATGATGACGGTGGTTATGAAACTACCCGGCTTCGATTATCACGCGTTCATGGACGCCATGCGCTGCACGGAAAACAAAAGATTCTTGTGCTGGGAAGCCGCCTCTTGAAATTTATCCTTCCTAACAGACTGCCCAGCGCAGCACGCGACGAACTTGATCATGATGCACGGAGTCCTTGGCGAGGGCCATAAATGTATCCTGCCGGGAGATAACAAGCTTGAGCAGGGAATTGTCTTCCGGAACTTTGAACCGGGACATACCGCGCATGGCTACTTGCAAAATCTGGAGCATCGCTTTTAAGCTGACCTTGCTGTTTTTCAGATGGTAGACTTCCGAGTCCGGATCTCCGTATTCATTGATCGCGCTTTTCACGATGGCATGGGCGGTTTCACCACCGACCAGGGAAAAATAAATATAGGCTTCACGCTCCAATGTGAATACGTAGCGCAGGGGCATGGCTGAGTCGCGGCCGTCCAGGGCGTATTTGGTCTTTTGGTGGATAGTCTGTATTTTACAGTAAAAAAGGTCTCGTTCCCGGTCTATCAATCCGGAAATATCGGCGGTAAGCGATTTGTTCAATCCATCTTGGACCAAGAGGATTTCTTCCGGAGTGATTTCGATGTCCGTGGTCAGCTCCTTGTTGTATTTTCGGATCAAAAGGTTGGCCAGCATCAGGCAATTGCGGTCATGAAAGCTGACTTCGTCGGCCGGGTGGACCAATTCCGCCAGCAACATTTCCACCGCGGCCTTGGGCTGGTTGAGCTGGGCTATCAGGTATTGCATGGCATTGAGGAAAGCCACCCGATCTTCCCGGTTTTCTATTTCCTTTAAATAGCTCCATAGGAACTCGAAGACCTTGGTGCCATGACGGGTCAAGGTCGGCAGATTGTTTTGGAACGTGGTCCGAGAGAAGCGGCCGTCCTTGCGGAAAGTGTCTTTCAGTATACCGACCAGTTCAGCGGCGTCGGCAGGCAAGACTTCGAAATCCCGAGCAATAATATCATAGTCCCGTTCTTCGAAGCCTACGTCTTTGTGCAGCAAGTCTCGCACTTTTCTCTTCGTCCCGGTTCTGGCTTTGTAAAATGAGACCATCTCGACGATTTTATCGTTAAGTCCGCTTTCCGACAGTTCTCCAGGAACAATATCGGGGCTCCAATTTTCCAGAAGCGGAACTTGATTTTCCGGCTCGGGAAGGGTGGCGGTCTCTGGGCTAGGCGGCTCCTTGGTCAAGGGCAAAGATATCGACGTCGGAGCCA
>JADFXS010000255.1:0-3392 GCA_015233515.1 Deltaproteobacteria bacterium
TGGACCCTCCATTGATGATGATTCCTGATCCATCTTACCGCAACAAATCGTTTGAAGCGATATCAGCGTAGCATAAATCCAGGGTCTAGATATTCCGGAAACTTCAAAATTCGAGGGAACGATGAGATTATAGGGCTATAATCCGGATAACGTGGGCTATTTCAACATGTCAGCGAGCGTATTCCCCGCGGCTTGCCGCGGGGAACTTCAATTCTCACTCATTCTTTTCGGACGAAGATTGATCCTCTAAAATTTCATCAATAAAATCCAGCAAGTTATCCCGGACAAAGGCAAAGGCCGGACCGCCGCCAAACTCGATCCCGATGGCTGCCGCCTCGATGATTTCCTCGCGGATCGCGCCGGCGGCGATCGCGGCATTGACGTGGAAAGCCAGGCAGGGTTCGCACCGGATGGCCACGGATAAGGCCACGGTCATGAGCTCTTTGTACTTTAGCTCGAGAACACCGGGTTTGTAGTAATGCTTCATCAATTCACTGAAGCCGTTATAGAGATTGGGGGCTTCCTTTTCCAGCCTTTTGGCGTTTTCCAATCTCTTGCTCAGAGTATTTTTCACCTTTCCCATATTATTCTCCTTTCAGAATTATGGTTGATGATCCGGCTTGGATATACCGATAATATCCAGCCGAAAGATGTAAAACTTATTTCAAACGAAGGGCGCCGTACCGGCGTGCGGCCCAAGTGGCTCCCAATCCACCCAGACCCAGAACACTGAAAGCCCATCCCCAAGAGGTGTAAATCCGCCGCCCATCAACCAGGGAATTATTCCAATCCAAGATTATTCCGAAAACTAAAGGCGCTATGGCTCCGGCGCCGAATCCTATTAAGGATCGAAGACCGAGGGCGCTCCCGAGGTAAGCGGTATCCACCGTTTCGGTCAGAGCCGCGGAAAAGATGGGGGAATCTCCCAAAGCCGAGAAAGCGTAGATAACTCCAATCCCTATAACCAGCGCCAGGGACCACCCCATGGACCACCCGAACATAAAAGAGCAAATCATACTGGTCGCCGCCAGTATCAACATGACTCGGTTTTGGCCGAAGCGGTTCGACAGGGTTCCGACTGAGAAAGAGGCCGCCAGACCCATCAAATGAAAGAATGCCGTTATATATGTTCCTGATCCGGCAGCCTTTATCCCAGCCCACCCGGTTAAGGTCAAGCATGAGGCCAGAAAGGCCGGGGTCCAAGACCACATTCCCTGGAGTTCCCAATTGTGGAAAGTGTATCCCCAAATCAACAGCATGGCTGGCCGGTTTGCCAAGACTTCACGGGTAAACCTCTTTCCTTTCTCACGTCCGGCCGTGGGGATCGAAGTCGTTCGCAGGGTTATCCAGGCCAGGAGCCAACCCAACAAAGGGCCTAGACCGGTCAGCAGGAACGAGAGTCGGTATCCGCCCACGGGGAGAGCCACCCCGCTGATGGCCAACGAACAGGCGTAGCCACATGATGTGCTGGCGATAAAATATCCAATCGCCATAACCCGGTATGGGATGGCGTACTGATCGGCAATGATCATGACTCCGGTGGTATATGTTCCTCCCAAGGTAATTCCCACTATTGTGTAAAGAACCAGGGCGGAAGTGAAATCACGGGCCAGAAGAGCGAACCCCAGAGCGGAAATCCCCGCGGCGAACATAGACCAAAGATATATTTTTTTAGGACTGATTCGATCAGCAACGCTGGATAAAACCACGAGGGAGACCGCGTAGCCGATTTGAAAACCCGTGACAATTGACCCGGCCTGAGCCGCCGACATGGACCATTCTTGTTGGAGCACGGATAGAGCCCCGGCATAGGTCATAAATATCAAGCCGTTGAAAACCCTGGAGGCACAGACTCCGGCCAGCCACCAGTCAAATTTGGTGCGCTTATTCAAATCAGGCGGCTTAGGTCCCATGCTGACCTCTATCCAATAAACGGCCGTGCTAAAACGTTGGAGATAGTCACATGACAGTGAAAACAGGATGAATAAAGTAAAATATCCCGTTTCCGCCTAAACGTTGGCGCCCGAAACCGATTTCCCGCGTACTTGCCACCATATCGCCAGACATAGCGGCACCACCGCCATCGCGGCCGCGGCCAGGCTCATGACCCCAAAACCGCCGATGGCATAAATCACTCCACTCCCGATTTGACTGACTCCTGAGGCCAGGTTCAAAATCAAATCGTTGAATCCTTGGGTTTTAGATCTTTCTCCGGGGGAGAGCTGATCCGCCAGCAGGGTGGAACCGGCGACATAGGCGAAATTCCATCCCAACCCCAGGAGGAAGAGGGCCGCCGTCAGTGGAAGAAAATTAACGGAAGGCGCGGCCATCAAGCAGGAAATGATCAGCATGATTGAGCCCATAATGATTACCGGGCCTCGTCCTTGTCGGTCGGTCATCCTCCCCGAGATCAAGGAGAAAGCATACATCCCGATGGCATGGGCCGAGATCACCAGCGATAGCAAGGTGAGTGGATGCTGGTGGGCTTTCATGTGAACTGAAGTGATCGACATGGGGATCATCATAACTATCTGGGCGAAAGCCATGGTGACCATGGCGACGATGACTCCCGGCTGGCGGATGATCTCCGCCAGGGAGCGGGTTGTTTGCCGGGCAATGGAAGATGGATGGACTTTGGTCAGCTCCCGTCCGATATCGCGAGGGTCCGGCCTAAGTCCGCCGAAGATCAACCCCGACGCCAAAACCAGGATCACGGCCACGCCAAGATAAGCTCCGGCCAATTCCGGGTACCCGGCTCGAGTAGCCAGCTGCCCGGCCGGGCCGACCAGGAGCGGACCGAAAATGGCGCCCACCGTGCTCCCCAGGACCACGTTGGAGATGGCTCGGCCTCGCTTCTCCGGCAGATGGACTTCAGCCGCGGCAAAGCGACCCAGATCGACGGCCGACCTGGCCATACCCACCAGGAGAAGCCCGAACAAAAAAAAGGGAAAGGAACGATTGACCACGGCGGCCACGGCAATTACCGATCCCATCACCCCGAAGACCTGTCCGAGGGCAATACCCCAGCGTCGACCGATCTTTTCCATGCTGAAGCCCCAAACCACCGCTCCGCAAGCTTGTCCCACGGTGTATATGGCGCCGGGTACCCCGGCCATGGCTTGTTGCCCGGTCAGATCAATGCCGACCAGGGCGTTGACGGTAAAGGCGGCGATGAACCCGGCCGAACTGAGGCTTTGGGACAGGAAAAGGACGATAGTGATTTTTCTGGCGATACGGTCGTAATCCTTCATATCTTCCATCCGGTTTTCTTTTTTATAAGACGTTAATGATTTATGGCTCGAATTCCCCAAGGCATGCCAGGCTTCCTAGGAAACAGCCCCTCGGCGGGGTCGGTTCAAATTGCCCTAACTTGCTTCCCAACAGAGCGTATG
>JADFXS010000255.1:3469-4788 GCA_015233515.1 Deltaproteobacteria bacterium
CAACGTGGATTTCTCCCTCCGGTCGAAATGACCGTCGGCGAATGTTTATTGGCGCCATGACCCTCCGAGCCATGGGGTTGGGCGCTCCTCATAAGCTTTTTTCCGATCGATGCTCCGCGGCTTGGTACCGGGTAGCTCATCATATCGGAAATTATAATTACTCCAGTGTTGATATCGGGTCAAACGATTTATTTTGAATATATCAATCGGAAAAAACGATCAAAATAGGAATAGAAAATTTCGACAACATGCTTATAAAGCTTCCCGCAAAGGCCTTTGGAGATGAACAATAATTTAGATTTTCATCAGGTATTTCGCGCCTGATCGACAATCAGTCCGGATTGCTGAAATCAGTTTCAATTCCGCTCATTTTGTTATAATATCGTTCCTAAATAATCGAAAGCCAAAATTTTCATCCATATCCTAAGCATCGGGGAGGGGATGGCCTTGTTGCCAAGAATATTTCCTTTTTTAGCTTGGTTTAAGGGTTATAACCAATCAAAACTTCGAGCGGACGCCATAGCCGGGGTCAGTGTCGCCCTGGTTCTGGTCCCCCAATCCATGGCCTATGCCCAATTGGCCGGATTGCCGGTGTATTATGGGCTGTATGCCTCGTTCCTGCCACCGATGCTGGCCGCGCTTTTCGGCTCCAGCCGTCAGCTGGCTACCGGCCCGGTGGCCGTGGTTTCCTTGATGACCGCCGCCTCCCTTGAGCCGCTCGCCACGGCCGGCGGTGAAGCTTTTATCGCCTATGCCCTCCTTTTGGCCCTGGCCGGGGGATTTTTTCAGTTCATGCTAGGAATCCTCCGCTTGGGGCTGGCGGTCAATTTGTTATCTCACCCTGTGGTTAACGGCTTTACCAACGGGGCGGCCCTGATCATCGCCACTTCCCAGCTCTCGAAACTATTCGGTGTTTTCGTGGATAATTCCGAACACCATTATGTAACGGTGATTAATACCTTCAAAGCCGCCCTGGCTTATACCCACTGGCCTACCTTATCCATTGGACTTTTAGCCTTTGTCGTCATGTACGGCCTCAAGTATTTTAATCCGCGTCTGCCTTTTGTTTTGGTGGCGGTGATCATAACCACGGTTCTGTCCTGGGCGATAGGGTTTGAAAAGAACCAGACCGTGCCGCTTTCCGTGATCGAAGTTCCCCGAGCCAAGGAAATGGTGGGGACATTCAACAAAAAGTATACGCAAATAGAAGAGCTATCCGCGAAACGTACCGAATTAACTCCAAAAATAGCAGAAAAGCAAAAAAAGCTTGGACCTAGACATCTGGAATCCATCGAGTTGGAACATCAAAACCGGATGAT
>JADFXS010000256.1:0-3221 GCA_015233515.1 Deltaproteobacteria bacterium
TCAGGAGATCCACCAAGGTCCGAGCCAGGGTGGTGGAATCACCTGGAGCGAACAAATGCCCGGTGACTCCCGACCGCACCAGCTCCGGTATGCCGCCCACTCGGCCGGCCACTACCGGCAAGCCGGCGGCCATGGCTTCCAGAATGACATTGGGCGAGGCTTCGCTGCGGGACGGCAGCGTAAAGACCCAGGCTTTGGCCAGATAAGGCCTGATATCCGACCGGGCCGGAAGCAGGCTGACGCACGATTCTATCCCTTGAGACTTGATCAAGGTTTCGACTTGTTTTTTTAAAGGACCATTGCCGACCATAATCAGTTTGGCGGAGGGGATTATCCGGGAGACTTCTCTAAACGCCGTGATCAGGGTGAAGGGATCTTTCTCTTCCACCAGCCGGCCGATGGAAAGAACAGTGGGGTCCGGGGATGGTTCGTTGAAACCTGGAAAGAAATAATCGCTGTCCACGGCATTGGGAACGATTTCGATTTTGGCCGGGTTGATCTTGAAGTGGCTCATCATCACGGATTTAAGGACGTCGGCGTTACATATGATGCGGTCGCTCAGCGGCCAAAGCCATCGTTCGTACTGTCCGGGCAACAGACTGCGATAGCCCGAGACAATGATCGGCACCCGGGCCAGACGGCCGAGAACTCGGCCCCAGATATTGGGCAGCGCGGTCAACGTGTAAAGAATGGCCGGGCGACTGCGGCATAGTTGAAAGAAAAGCCTGCCTATGGACAGCGGTCCGGCCTTGGGCAGATGGGTCAGCCAGGCAGTTTTTATATCCGCCGCCCTGACCTGGGGGAGCAGATCGGTTCCTCCTCTCAGGATCCACAATTCAGGGGAGAAGAGTCCGCGGTCCAGGTGCTTTAAAAGATGGAGCGCGTAGCGCTGGGTTCCGCCGAATTCCAGGTCTTGGAGAAGCACTGTCAGCGGGATTGGTCCGGGCTTTCCAATATGCTTCAAGGCCGGGTTCCTTTGGAAGGACCGGCCCAGAGTTTTAAATAAAGATCGAAAACCTTTTGATAATTTCTTTGAGGTTCGAATTGCTCTCTAATAAGGACTCGACCACGTTCCGCCATGTTCAGGGCGGATTGGCGATCATCGATCAACCTGACCACGGAATCAGCCAGAGCTTCCGGGTCGTTCGGGGCGATCAGCAGGCCGGTTTCCTCGTTTCTGACCAGTTCGGGGATGCCCGAGACATTGGTGGCCACCACCGGAACTCGATGCAGCAGCGCTTCCATCAGGACTAAGGGAATTCCATCCCGGTCGCCGGAGGAGTCGACCACGCTGGGCATCAAAAATATATCTGTTTCCTGAAAAAGGTCGGAGACCCGGTCGTGGGTCACGAAACCAGGAAAGGTAACCTGGCTGGTCAGACCTAAATCACGAGTCAATTGTTCAAGAGACTTTTTAAGCGGCCCATCGCCGGCCAGGGTTAAATGGAAATCAATTTGTCGGTCTTTTAAAATTCTGGCCGCTTTCAGAAGGTACGCAAAACCTTTTTTCCCGACAAAGCGTCCCAAAGCCAAAAAGCGGTAAGGTGGTTTCATTTTGACCAGAGCCTGATCCTTGGCGATGAGGGGAACGCCGTTGTAGGTCAGATGAAACTTATCCTCGGGCTGGCCGGTAAGATTCAGAAGATAATCGATATTATGTCGGGTTTCACTGCGGACAAAGGCCGCGTCCCTGATCTTTTCCAATAGAAGGTTGTCCGGCGGGTAAATATCCCAGGCGCGCGCCGTAAAGCTGAAGGGCAGGCCGGTTAATTTCGCGGCGGTCCAGGCCGCGGTGGCCGGCCCGTTCGCCCAAGGGGCGTGGATGTGCTCGATTCCTTCCTCTAAAAATCTGCGGGCCAGGCGGAAAGCGCAGAGCGCCGACCACCAATTCTCCCCGGTTTTCTCCAGACCTTTAGGCCGGCGGAGATAGATGGTTCGTAAAAGCTCGTTCATCAGTTGCGGGTCGCGTTTTTTCCAGAAGCCGATCTCTTTTAAGGCGGATTTGAGATACGGTCGGCCGAGACGCTCCATGCGCGGGGAGACGTCTATCATCTCCGGAGACAGGCCGTTTTTCAATTCACCGTAAAGGGTGAAGACCTTGATCGGCAAGCCCAACGCCCACAGATTCATCACTTCCCGAAAGATAAATGTCTCGGAAGGTTTAGGAAACCAGAGCAGGACATAAGCGAGATTCGGTATTTTCATGTTGTCGTTTATCCCGAAGCGGTAATGTTGGGCTAGAAACTAGCGCTCATCAAGAATGGGCGGCCGTGAGTTTATCTTTGATGAGCTTAGCCAGGGCTTCGGCTATCAATCGGTCGCCATCATCGGTCAGGTGGACGCCATCCTTGAGGTAGGCCGCTTTTTGGCGTCCACATAGAACATCCCCAAAACGGTTAAAATAAGGTCGGTTTCCCAAATTTTTTTCCAAAGTCCGGTATACGGTGGAGATGTTTTCGCGCATGGGCAGAAAACGAGCCAGTTTCACCAAGTCGCCTTCAGTCTGACGGACTTCATCCGCAGGCTGGCAGCTTTCAATCCACAGGATAGGCTGCCAGACCAGCAAAAAGTCCGCGCCGTAACAGCCGGCGGTTTTTTGAATGAATTCATATCTTTGAGTTGTGATGGTGACCAATTTATCCAATTGTTCGTTATTCATGGTCACCGGCAGGACGGTTTGATGTATTTTATCGTAAAGCTCCAGGGTGAAAGATCCGTACAGAGCCGAGTTTAGCGGCTTCAAGGCTCCGAACCAGCTATGGTAGTAGCTTTCGATCAAAGACTCGACGCGCCGGTAGCCGTGGTGGCCGTAGGGATTGAATCCTTGCAGGAAGTAGGTCGCCTCATTGGCGCCGTCATAGAATACGATGAGCCGCGGCGGCCGCGGGCTTTCAATGAGCATCTTCTGCAAAAACTTGGTTTCCATAAGGGAGTTGAACGAGTCCATGCCCAGATTGACCACCCGGAAACGGCGGTCTTTCTCCCCGGAGTTGAGACGCAAAGCTAATTGACTGGCCATGGTCTTTCCGTCGTCCTCGGAAGAACCGCGCATGGTCGAACCGCCGAAAAGCCAAATAAGAACATCCCGGCCGTCGTCAGCCGGCGGATTGTTGAGAGTGGGCCTGATTCCGCTGGACATTAAATAAAGAGTGTATGGATCATAAATCGCGCGCGGCCCTTCCCGCATATGGCCATAAATAATATAGTTACTGGCGGTTATG
>JADFXS010000256.1:3285-4765 GCA_015233515.1 Deltaproteobacteria bacterium
CCGTGAGCATGAATCGAATAATTTTTTTCGTGGTTTTCATAAAACTAGACGATACACCGCTTCTTATTTTAGAACGCTCGACTGTTCCGGGCGAAACTTCGGCTGCAGCAGCGTTGACAAGCCGGGAAAAGATTACGAGCAATCAAGGCTCTCAAGGTCTGCATTTGGTCGCCGTTCCAGATTTCTTCAACGGATTGATGTTTGACATTGCCGACAATAAAGTTAAGGCAGGGAGAGACGGTGCCGTCGGCCAGAATCCGTAGGCACTGCCAGAATTTTGCGCATTTGGCCGGGAACGGATACCGGATATCGAGATAATAGGGTTCAAGTTGATCCTGGTCCAAGTTAGGCATGCTTAAAAGCTTCAGTCGTCCCTTGGCCGCGGCTTTGGCTTTAATCAGGCTTTTCTTTAGTCTCGGAATGTCTTCGCTGGTAATTTCGCTTTGATAGTCCTCACCTTCCGCAATAGGTGGTTGCGAGACCTCCAAACCTAATTCCGTGGATTTTTCCCGAGTGAACATGCCATTGTGTTTGAGAACCAATTCCGGCGGGTTGAACATGGTATGTTGAATTTGCATGAAATCCACTCCCATATCCGCCGAGAGAGCCACGACTTCATCAATTCGGTCCAGATTACCCCTGGTAATGGTAAAATTCGTGGATATAAACGGGTGTGGTGCCGATCGGCCTCGCCGGGATTCCCTCACGGCTAAAATCCCTTCCTTTAGCAGAGCGAACGCCCCGGCCCTGTTCCTTATGGCGTCGTGAATATCAGGCGGGCCATCCAAAGAACAAGTGACGCCCTCGACGCCCATACGGACCAGGAAATCGGCGTGCCGTGAAAGGAGAATCCCATTCGTCTGTAAAATTGTGGTCAGGTTCCGAGCTTTAGCCTCTTGGATGAATTCCTCGAAATGCGGGTATATCAGCGGTTCACCGCCGGTAATATAGAGTAGCGGTCGAAAAGCCGTTAATTGGTCCAGGACGGAGACCCAGGTGGAAATCGGTAATTCCTGTTTGAGATCATACCAGTCGCGGCCGGCGGGCCTATTTTTTAAATGATGGATATGCCTGCACATATGGCATTTAAGATTACACCGCATGGTCAGGTTCACGGACAGGTTGGTCGGCGGTCCGGATCGAAAGGATGAAAAACGACGATCCCGTGGAATACCGATCCGGTGTCGATATTCCATACGCAAAAAAGTAGCGCAACGCCTGGGATTATCCAAGAGCATTCTGCTGATTCGCTTAATTAAATCCAAATGTTTCATCATTATAAACCCCTGGTCGTTCAAACCGGCTCCCATATCTATCGGATTAAGTTTTGGTTGTCAATCCGAGTTGAAATTACATGCCGAAAGCCGGGGTGAATCTGCGACATGTCAGGAATGGAAACCTTTTTGCTTATTTGCGCGCGAACTCCGTAGCAAGCTACGGGCTGGAGTTTGGACATTTAGATTTATAAAGTATCATATAA
>JADFXS010000257.1 GCA_015233515.1 Deltaproteobacteria bacterium
CATGTCTTGATTCATCAGGGTCGGAAATGAGGAACCTTAGCGCGGCTATATACATTGAAGGCCTGTGGTGGGTCTTGGGCCTCGACGGACGATGCGGGGCCGCCGTCAGCCTTGTCGAGGCTTTAAAGACCAAAGATGAAGACTTGGTGGCTGGATGCGGTCATGGCCGCGATCGCGACCGGGTTGACAGCCATATTGATTCATTGGTGGTGGTGACCCCTCGTCGGGAGCGCACCCCGAGAACCACACGATTAGCCCTGTAGGCGCCGGAGCTTACAGGCCTTCTTTAAAAATACCAGCGCTGGTAATCGTGTGTGTTCCCGAGGTGGGGTGACTCACTAAAAAAGCTCGACCGCGCGTGGGCGCAAGCCGCCTACCCTGGGGCGCAAATATTAAATAATGTCCCGGCATTGGAAACGGCGCACGGCGGATCAAGCGGAGGCAAGAATGAAAATTGAAGGCTTGGAATTGATTGAATGTCAGGCGCCGGGGGGAGCGAAGATCACCCGGAGAGCCTGCGCGTTGAATCAGGAGGTGAGCCGTAGCAGTAATAAAACTGGGAAACTAAGTTTGAGCGATCGGAAATATTGGTGCAACGAAAGTTGCAAGAGATGGAAAAAACCCAACAAGAAGAAGCCCGGCCGACCGGCCGGCAAGCAATCGGGTCGTGCACAACAGCGGTCCGGAACCGCCGGTAAAAACCGGCTTGGAACCTGTAACTAAAAACCTGACAGATACAAACATGGGCGGGGTGGGTTGGAAGTGTGGCAGCAACCGATCCCCCAGCCCAATGGGGGATATGGATGGCGGAAGAAATAAAAGTAATTTTTTGTGAACACGCGGACCTGGCGGCGGAAAGAAGGGGCTCCGGCCCGGGGGTTATGAAGTCCACCTTGAAAGACGACTTTTGCCTGGAGCGGTGCACCAAGTTTGAACAGGTTGAATGTGAATACGATATCAGCGTTGATGATCTGAATTTTTCAGACTTATCAATACCGGAAGGAGTGAGATGGTAGAAAATATCAATCTGGGGGATCTGGGGTTGGGCGCCTTGGAAGAGAAGTTTCAAGTCGCCCTCAAACAGACCATCGCCAACATTTTGGATCCGAACACCAGCGGAATCAAACGCCGGGACATCACCGTCAAAATTGGGATCAAACCTGAATCTGTTGATCGGCGGCAATGTAAGGTTACCGTGGAAGTAAAGGCTTCCTTAGCGGCGCCGGAGCCGGCGGCCACAGTTATTTACATCGGCATGGACCCGGCGACCGGAGTCACGGCAAGTTCTGAATATAATCCGCAACAGATGCACTTGTTTAATCAACCGATGAACGACAAGGTTACACCGATTCGTACTATGGAGGGTGGAAATGCTGGCTGAAGCTTTGCAGTTTATAAGCAACATCGTGAAAAAGGGCGAGGAGCCTAAGCGTATTGACATTGAGGAGAGGATCTATTTCGACCGGGAACTGAAACCCCTTTACAACCCAACGCCGACAGCGTTGGATGTGACCACATTGAGTGGGCTGGTGACCTTCCTGTCTGAACATCAAGGAGATGTTGACCGGTTCAGTCCCCTGATCATCCATGTTGTCAATCCATCATTCGTGCGGGTCATTAGCCACATGGAAGAGCCATGGTGGCAGCGGCATGAATTGATGAGGGCCATATGGTCCAACACAGGCTTACGTTTCGGAGTATGGTATGACCATGAAGAGTTCATTGTCAATCTTCAGGCTAAATTTGTTCTCAACGATAACGCCAAACTCCTCCTGGATATCCTCGGCAACATAGAAGACGGCACAGTGGCACAATGGGCCGACGACGGGACGGCTCAACAAGTGACCATCAAAACCGGTCTGGCTACGAAAGGTGTCTGCAAAGTCCCCAATCCGGTGGTTTTGGCTCCATTTAGAACTTTTCCCGAAATTATTCAACCCGAAAGCCCGTTTATCCTGCGAATGAAATCACAAAAGGAAGGCCGACCTCAAATTGCGCTTTTTAACTGTGACAACAACGCTTGGGAATTGGAGGCCATGGCGAGCATCCAAAGGTATCTGGCCACGGCGTTAGGCGAGGAATGGACCATCATCGCATGATCGATTTGATTTTTGACACGGAAACCACGGGGCTTCCCAACTGGCAGGCCGGCCCGGACGATCCGGGCCAGCCGCATCTGGTGCAGCTTGGGTTGATGCTTTTCCAGGACCGAAAAGTCTTATCGGAAGCCAATCTTTTGGTCTACCCGGCGGGCGAAGTGTCCGAAGCGGCGTTCAAGGTCCACGGCATATCCACGGAGACGGCCAGGCGGTACGGCCTGCCGGCGCCGGTTGCGTTGCTGGTTTTTTTACAGCTTTTAGGCAAGGCCGAGAGGATCGTAGCCCATAACTTGAATTTCGACATTCTGATCATTAAATCCGCATTGTGGCGGATCGGCGTGACCAACATCAAGGGACCGGCTCAACGGATCTGCACGATGAAATCATCCAAGCCGGTTCTGAAGCTGCCGGGTAAGCAACCCGGCGATTACAAACTCCCCAGGCTGGAGGAAGCATACAAGACTTTGGTCGATCCGGCCGGGTTTGAAGGGGCGCACGATGCCTTGGCGGATGTGCGGGCCTGCGCCCGGGTTTTATGGGCACTGGAAGACGGGGGACATGGACTCACGGGATGAAAGGGATAGTCCCAAGCCTTGTTGCGAATGTGGGTACTACTGGCCTAGCGGCCGGGTCGTAGGCCTCCAGTTAGCTGACGAACCAACTTGTTACATCCGCTGGAGCCGGCAACAAACCGGAGAGATGGTCCCCTGTGAAGAGTTTAAGGCCTACATATCTTGGAAGGAAAATCCAATGGTCTGGGTGATCACCTTTGAGTTCAATGGAACCACATCAGGAATTAAGGAAGCGTAATGAATCCCACCGGAATTGAATGGGCTGACTATACGTGTAATCCAATCGTGGGTTGTACCAATGGGTGTCCTTATTGCTATGCCCGAGAAGTGGTGAAACGCCTGCCATGCCCGCAATGTAGGACATTTGAGCCACATTTTCACCCAGAGCGGCTTAAACAGTTAAGCCGTAAAGGCTCGAACAAACGGGTCTTTGTAGGCAGTATGACCGATATATGGGACAACGAGGTCAAAGAAAGCTGGCGCAGGGAAACTATTTTGGCGATGAAATATGGGCCACATTTTTACCTAATACTAACCAAACATCCCCATGCAATGAGATTTAATCCCAGCGAACTCTATTACCGTATTTGGCCAGGTATTACGGCTACAAACCAAACCGAATTGACAGATCGATGGAATCAAATAAAGTCCAAAATCATCAAAAGTAATCGTTGTTGGATCAGCCTGGAGCCCTTACTCGGTCCGATAACTTCTTTGCCATCGGGCGTCGCGTGGATTGTGGTGGGTGGCTTATCGGGATCGTGGCGACCGAAGGAATGGACGTGGCCATGTGACGCTCTTATAAGAGCTCAAGCAATTTGGATTAGCAAGCTGGCCAAATTGTGCCATGACGATAAAATTCCTCTTTTCATCAAGACCAGACCCATTAAATTTCCCAGACATTCCGTACCGTTCATCCAAGAATATCCGGATGGATTATTATGATCATTGATCTTTTCGCCGGCGGCGGCGGAGCTTCACTGGGTATAGAAATGGCGTTGGGCCGATCGCCGGATGCGGCCATTAATCATAATCAATATGCTATAGCCATGCATTTGGCCAATCATCCCGAGACAAAACTTTACTGTCAAAATGTCATCCACATTTTACCGCGGCAAGTGACCGGCGGCCGGCATGTAGACCTGCTCTGGGCTTCGCCGGACTGCAAGCATTTTTCCAAGGCAAAGGGTGGAAAGCCCAAATCGCAAGGAATCCGCGATCTGGCCTGGGTGGTAGTGCGCTGGGCCGAAGATGTCCGGCCTAGATTGATCATTTTGGAAAATGTGGAAGAATTCCGCACTTGGGGACCGTTGAATGTTGATGGGCAGCCAATTCAGGAGCGATCGGGCGATACTTTCAGAGCCTGGGTCAGGCGTTTGCGGCGTAATGGCTACAAGGTGGACTATAGATTACTTAGGGCCTGTGATTATGGCGCACCCACAATCAGGAAAAGATTTTTCCTTATCGCTCGTTGCGACGGTTTGCCGATCATTTGGCCGGATCCAACTCATGGAACGAATCGAGCGCCTTATCGGATAGCGGCCGAGTGTATAAACTGGTCTATTCCCTGTCCCTCGATTTTCGAGCGCGTGCGCCCGTTAGCCGAAGCAACTTTGAAAAGAATCGCTAATGGTATCAAGAAATTTGTCTTGGATACCGAGAAACCTTTTTTAGTAAATCATAATGATTTGTCTCTTAGAGACCAAGAGATAGATCAAAGAACAATTACTCAAAATTGCAGACAGGCCATGGTTAAGAATTTCTTGATTAGTTTTGGAAATTCCATCGGCAGTCCAATTGAGACTTCAATACCAACTGTGATCGCTGAAAATAAAATCGGGTTGGTGACTTCTCATCTGATCAAGTTGCGAGGCTCCTGCCGGCATGGCCAGTCCGTGAACGAACCGATGGCCACCATTACCGCCGGTGGAAATCACCTCGGCGAGGTTCGGGCTTTTTTGATTAAATATTATGGAAATGGTGTCGGACAACGCTTGCAAGAGCCCATGGCGACAGTTACTTCGAAGGATCACTTCGGCTTGGTGATGATTCATAATGAATCGTATGCAATCGCCGATATCGGC
>JADFXS010000258.1 GCA_015233515.1 Deltaproteobacteria bacterium
CTAGTGAGGAAAAGGCGCGAAAACTCTCTTTAGCTGTAGAGCAAAGCCCAACTACGGTAATTATAACCGATCTGAACGGTGATATTGAATACGTCAACCCCAAATTTGTCGAAACCACGGGATATAGCGTTGAAGAAGCCATCGGCCGGAATCCGCATATACTCAAAACCGGCGATATGCCATCAGAAGTTTATACAAAAATTTGGGAAACCATAAAATCCGGCCGCGTTTGGAGAGGCGAATTTCATAACAAAAAAAAGAATGGCGAATCGTATTGGGAACAGACTTCAATTTCACCTATCGGCGACTCTTCCGGACAGATATCCAATTTCATCGTTCTAAAATAAGATATTACCGAGCAAAAGGTGATCGAAGCGGCCTTGAGGGAGAGCGAAAAAAAATACAGACTTGTTTCGGAAAATTCCGGTGATGTCATATGGATTTACAATCTGACCAAACAGATGTTTGAGTACGCAAGTCCGTCCGTTCAAAAACTCCTTGGCTGGAGCTCGGTGGATCGTTTGAAAATGCCTATAGAAGATTTGCTTACGCCCAAATCTTTTGAGAAGATTTTTCAAGAACTGCCCAAACGATTGGCGGCTTTTGCCAAGGGCAAGGAGAAAGCGCGAATTCAGGTAGATGAAATATCCGTATTTCGCCGAGACGGCTCGATCCTCAATATAGAAATCACCAGCACTCTCTTGCCCGACGAGCAAGGCCGGATGACCTCGGTGTTAGGTGTTTCCCACGACATCACCCAGCGTCTGGCCGCGGAAAAAGCCCTAAATGACAGCAAGGAGTTCCTGAATAATATTCTCGATACCGTGCCGGAGCCGATCTTTGTCAAGGACAGCGAGCACCGCTGGATTTTGCTCAACAAAGCTTGCTGCGAACTGATCGGCCATGGACGAGAAACATTGATAGGCAATTCCGATTATGATTTCTTCCCCAAAGCTGAAGCGGATATATTCTGGGAACATGACAACCAGGTCTTGACTTCCGGAAACGAGAGCATCCATGAAGAAACCATAACCGACGCCAACGGGTTCAAGCACACGATTTCCACCAAGAAAGCCGCTTTTAACGTACCGGATTACAACGATAAAGTCCTGGTCGGGGTTATCAGGGACATCACCTCTCAGAAGCAGGCCGAAATGGAATTGAGGGAATCCAACTATCAGCTTGGGTTAGCTAGAGCTCAAGCCATGGAACTCGCCCAGCAGGCTGATTCGGCCAATCAAGCCAAGAGCGAATTTCTGGCCAATATGAGCCACGAGATTCGAACGCCCATGAACGGAGTCATCGGCATGACCGGGCTGCTCTTGGATACGGACCTGACCATCGAGCAACACCAGTATGCCGAAGTCATCCGCAACAGTGGAGAAGCTCTGCTAACAATTATCAACGATATTCTCGATTTCTCGAAAATCGAAGCGAAAAAAATCGATCTGGAAATTCTCGACTTCGATCTGCGTTCCACCCTTGAAGATATTGTCGAAGTCCTGGCGGTCAAAGCTCAAGAAAAAGGATTGGAATTGATTGGATTACTGGAACCGGAAACCCCTGCGATGTTGCGGGGAGATCCGGGTCGGTTGCGCCAAATTCTTCTCAACCTGGGCGGCAACGCCATCAAGTTTACCAAGCACGGGTCGGTGGTCCTGCGGGCAAAACTCGATACCGATCATGAACATCATGTGACGCTGCGCTTTGAAGTCGCCGATACGGGCATCGGGATCCCGGCCGACAAAATGGATAGTCTTTTTTCCCCCTTTATGCAGGTGGACGGATCCATCGCCCGTAAATACGGTGGGACAGGACTAGGGCTGTCCATCTCCAAACAACTGGTCGAACTGATGGGCGGTTCCATCGGTTTGGAGAGTGAGGAAGACAAGGGCGCCACCTTCAGCTTCACGGTGGTTTTCGAAAAGCAATCCATCGAGAGGCCGGACGAACCTTCACCTTCAGCCGACCTTACCGGGATAAGAGTTTTGGTGGTCGACGACCATGAAGCCAATCGTTTGCTGGCGACCTCGCTGCTCAGGAGTTGGGGTTGCCTCTGGAGTGAAGCCGGAAACGGAGAAGAGGCCTTAATCCGCCTGGGAGAGGCTAAGGCCGTGGGGCTTCCCTACCGCATCGCTCTTTTAGACGTCCAGATGCCGGGCATGGATGGTCTGGAACTGGCGCGCCGGATCAGGCAAAATGAGGATTATCATGACATCTTGCTGATTATGCTCACTTCCTTGGGAGAGCGTGGCGACGCGGCGCGATTCGCGCAAGCCGGCTTTGCCGGGTACTTGAAAAAACCCCTGCGTCAATCGCAACTGCGCGATTGTATCGCCATGGTCCTGGGTCAAGGGACAACAACCATCAGATGCGGCGCTTCCAAGTTGATCACCCGCCACACGATTAGAGAGGCTCGTCAGAGCCGGGCGCGAATATTATTAGCCGAGGACAACCACACCAATCAGCTGGTGGCCTTGGGTATTCTCAAGAAACTCGGCTACTACGCCGACGCCGTAGCCGACGGGGCTGAAGTCCTGAACGCTCTGGAAATGACCCCTTATGACATTATCATCATGGACTTGAATATGCCCATCATGGACGGTTTGGAGGCGACCAGACAAATACGTAACCCTCAATCCGCCGTCCTCGATCATGATATCCCTATCGTGGCCCTGACCGCCCATGCCATTCAGGGAGAACGAGAAAAATGCCTGATCGCGGGGATGAACGACTATCTTTCCAAGCCGATTGTCCCCCAAGCTTTAGCCGAAACATTGGAAAAATGGCTGAGTAAAAAAGACGAATCAGAGGAGACCAGGGCCAAACATGGAATGATACCGAAAGAACCGTCTGTCCTCCATTCGGATTGTCCATGTGTTTTCAACAAAAACTCTTTCTTGGATCGAGTCATGGGCGATGAGGATTTGGGTCGGGACTTGATCAAAATCTTCATGCGTGACATCCCGCTTCGGGTACAAGAATTGAAAACTTGCCTCGATAATGACGACCTGCCGGGAGCTTTGCTTCAAATTCATGGCATCAAAGGCGCTGCTTCCAATCTTTGTTTCGAATCCCTCCATGATACCGCCCAAGAGATGGAAAAAGCCGGTCGTTCAGGCACAGTGGCGGACATGAAGACTTACATGCCGAAATTAAAAGAAAAATTTTACTTATTAAAAAAATATCTCAAATAGAAATAAATTCTTGAGGAAAGATCGGCAGGATAAAGAATTCAACTATGAGGATTAGCAAGAATCACTACATCATCCGCCGGAGAGTTATTTCCATTTCTCTCTTGACTCTTTCTTTTGTCCTCAGTCTCGTTCCCGGGCCGGCCGAGGCCGGGTCCAGCCATCCCACGGTCCTGATTTTGAATTCCTATCATCAAGGTGAAGAATGGTCCGATAACGAATTGGTCGGCGTAACATCAACCCTACGTCAATTCTATCCTGACCTGGCTCCATCAATCGAGCACCTGGACACCAAACGTTTTCCAAGCGCCGACCATCTGATCCGCATGGAGCGATATCTTGCTGATAAGTACGCCGGACGGAAAATAGACTTGCTTATTGTTCTCGATAACCCCGCTTTAGACCTGATCTTTCGCCTTCAAAACGAACTTTTTGCCGGAGTCCCGGTCGTTTTCGCCGGCATTAACGGATATCGACCTGAAATGATAAAAGGACATGAAAAAATCACCGGCGTCGCTGAAACGCAGGACGTGACGGGAACCATCAAGCTGTCCATGACTCTCCAGCCCGGACTGAAAAGAGTCCTGGCGGTACATGACTACACTTCCTCCGGCCTGGCCGTCCGTCGAGAGATGGAACAAATCATACCGATATTCCAGGATAAGCTGGAGATAGCCTTTTCGCCTGATGTATCATTTCCTGAGCTGGAAACTCAGCTGAAGGCCTTACCACCGGACACCATCGTCTGTATCCTGACCTATGTCACGGATAAAAGCGGTCGGACCTTTACCCGGGCCGAGAGCACCCAGATGATTTCTTCCGTCAGTTCCGTGCCGGTTTATGCCATGCATGAAACCCGCCTCGGCCATGGCATTGTCGGCGGCATGCTGTTGGAAGGAAAACAGCATGGCCGACAAGCCGCCGAGATCGCTCTGCGGGTTTTGGCCGGCGAAGACCCATCGCTCATCCCCGTGGTCAACAGCCGATCCTCTCCGGTTTTCGACTATAACCAGTTGACCCGCTTCAAACTTCCTTTTCTTTCCTTACCGTCCGATGCCTTGATTATCAACAGGCCGGTATCTTATTGGGAGCAATACCGTTCCGTGTTACTGCCGGCGGCCGTCATCGGCGCTCTATTGATTTTCTTGGTGATCATTTTAAGTCTAACGATCATGCGCATGAAAAAAACGGAAAAAAAGCTCCACTACAGCCGCCAGGAATACCGGCTGGTCTTTGAGAACGCCAATGAGGCCATCCTGGTGGTCCAAGACGGCAAGCTAACGTTCTTCAACGCAAAAACAATTGAAATGATGGGGTACTCCCTTGCGGAAATCATTTCTTTGTCTTTTACGGACCTAATCCACCCCGATGATCGTGACCGAGTGATGAAAAGACATGAGGAATGTCTGACAGGCATGCCGGTCCAGAATCCGTTCAACGGGTATGCGTCCTGGAAAGAGATGAATTGCACGGCCTGTCACAGCGGGTCATAGGCCCAAGCGAGAACGCATTCTCGATTCAGGGCGGAAGCGCCCGTCTAAAAAGAACTTATTTTACAT
>JADFXS010000259.1 GCA_015233515.1 Deltaproteobacteria bacterium
CGAGCGTTGCAGCCAGGAGTTACGTGCCTCGGTGCCCGCAAGTGGTGAATTAGGGCACAACTTTACGCCTTGCGAAAAGTTGTTATAGCGGTAATATTATAAGCAATAATTCTGTTGCCTCCGATGTTCGTCTCATAGGCAAACTTGCCGTCGACCAGGCGACATGAATCGCTTCCGTTTTATAACCTAAAGATGTCAAATGATATTTATGATTTTATAGCAAGATTGACTCGATCAAAAAACGTCAAGAAAAGGCGCTGAAATCTTTATCGGCCATCCTGGACAATTGCTTTCCTCAAGCAAATTACGTGAGGCAAGGCGACAATAGACGCTGATAGCGGTATCAAATTGAATATACTCATTAAGCCCGCGACAATCGCCGCAATGGACGTGCTCCTGCCCAGACCGGCCTTATCATATAAATTCCCGTCCAGCATCATGAATACCACGTGAGCCATGAATATTTCGGGTAAAATCGCCGCCCTTTCCGCTGTTATTCGTGGTTTTTTTCTCCATTCCCGCCGCGAGACGAGCACGGATTCCACCCGGAACAACCTTGGTTCGAATGATAAAAATCCGCGTCTCGAAAGTCTGGATGATGAATCGCTAACCATGGGGTTAGCCACTTTGGAACGTATTCTGCTATGGATGTTACCGGTCTTGCTGGTCGGAATTATCTTCAATGCGATACGTTTCGCGACTTTTGGGGGCAGTTGGGCCACGTTTGTTCAATACACCGTTTTTTTGGCATTTCTGGTTACCATACTTCTCCGGCGACGTTTAAAGCCTATTATCCGTATCAGCATATACTGCGGTGTCTCCATACGCTACGGCCTGATGGGACTTCTGGAATGGGGCTTAATCGGCCAGGGATTCATCATAATAATATTCGCCCACATTCTGGCCGTGGTTTACAGCTTTAAGCTCTGGGCGATAACCATTGTCATCAGCACCATTATCTCGATAATCATTGCCAACGCTTTTATCTCCGGTCGCTTGCCCCTCCCATCCAACCTTGAGGAAATTTTACGTAGTCAAATTGTTTGGATGACCGCCATTTCCACCTACGCCATAATATCCAGCACCGCTCTTCTTTGGCGCCAACTTGTTCAAAAGCTAAAAGGATACATCCGCAAACTTCATGACAGTGAAAGACAATTTCGGGACCTTTTTGACGCCTCCAGCGACTCGATTTTTATCCATGACGCCGGCACTGGAGAAATCATCGATGTCAATCAGACAATGCTGAATACGTATGGCTGGACCCGAGAGGAAATCGGCGGGCTTACCGTCTTGGATGTGAGCGCCGACGGCCCGAATTACTCGCAAGAAAAGGTATTAGATTGGCTTGATCAGGCCGCGCGACGCGGAATGGTTGTCTTTGAATGGTTGGGTAAACGAAAAGACGGTAGTCTGTTTCCGGTTGAAATCGTTCTTAAAAAAAGCGAGATCGCGGGCGAGGCCAGAATTTTGGCCAGTACCAGGGATATCACCAACCGAAAACGTATTGAGGAAGAACTGATCCGGACGTTCGAGGCGGTGCCGGACATGATGTGGCTGGTCGATGCGAACTACATTGTGCGGCGGATAAACAAAGAAATGGCGGCTAGGCTGGGAATGCCCCCGGATGAGGTTGAAGGCAAACATTGCTATGAGCTTATTCATGGGAAAGACTGTCCGCCGGAATTTTGTTTACATAAACATCTTTTTAGTGACCGCTCCAAGCATGGAGTGGAATTTTTTGAGAAGCACCTTGATTCCTGGTTGTCTGCCTCCATGTCGCCGCTTTGGAATTCGGACGGCAGTCTGTTCGGATCGGTTCATGTGGTCCGTGACATCACCAAGCAAAAACAAGACGAGACCGCGTTGCGAACCAGCGAGGAGCAGTACCGGACGTTTTTTGAAAATTCCCACGATGCCTTCATGACCGTAGGACCTCCTTTATGGAGATTCCTGTCCGCAAACCCTGCCATGGTAAAAATGTTCCGCGCCGATGATCAGACCCGGATTACCGAAGCCAGCGTCTGGGATATTTCTCCTCGACAGCAACCCAACGGGCGAGCTTCAATAGACATGGCTCGGGAGATGATCGAAAAAGCCATGCAAAACGGCTCTATCTTCTTTGAATGGCAACATAAGCGGTTTGACGGTGAGGAATTCCCGGCCAGCGTGTTGCTGAGTCGACTAAAAGTTCAAGACCGGACTATACTCCAAGCTACTATTCGAGACCTTACGGAAACCAAAAGACTGGAAAGGCTCTTAATCCACGCTCAAAAGATGGAAGCCCTGGGGACGCTGGCCGGTGGTATCACCCACGATTTCAACAATATCCTGGCCGCCATCCTTGGCAACACGGAACTGGCGCTAAGGGATGCTCTCCCGGAATCTCAACTCGCCAACCGACTTGACGCCATCCTCCACGCCGTGGAGCGGGCCCGAAAACTGGTGGCCCAAATATTGGCTTTCAGCCGCAAAACCGAACTTATTCAAGAACCGGTGAGGGTGGATTTGATCCTTGAAGAAGCCATAAGCTTGTTACGTCCGGCCTTGCCAAGCACGATCAACATCCGAACCGACATAGAATCACCGGCGGTCATCATCGGCGATGCCACCGGGATTCACCAGGTCATAATGAATCTTTGCACTAACGCCTATCATTCCATGAAAGAAAGAGGCGGCATTCTTGATATCGGTTTGTCTAAAGTGGATGGCGATGAGTCCACTCCGGAGATTTCGTCTGGTCCTTATCTAAAGCTTGTAGTGCAAGATACCGGTTACGGCATTCATCCCGCACTCCTCGATCGCATCTTTGACCCTTATTTCACAACCAAGGAAAAAGGTCAGGGCACAGGTTTAGGTCTGGCTTCAGCTCACGGAATCATAAAACGGCATAATGGAACGATCTCCGCAAAAAGTTCTATCAATAATGGCAGCACGTTCACGGTTTATCTGCCGGCCGCCAAGGATGTAGAGTTAATACCCATCGATACAGGCTTCAATTTTCAAACCGGCTGCGAACGCATTATGCTGGTGGATGACGAAGCGGCCATACTCGAGGTCATGGAGGAAATGCTGGAAATAATGGGCTATTCCGTTGAGGGTTTTACTGATCCTTTACAATCGTTGGAATCCTTTAACTTGGCGCCGGACCGGTTTGATTTGTTGATAACCGATTTGACCATGATGGGTATCACCGGTGACTTGCTTATCAGTAAGGTCAGAAAACTTCGTCCGGATATGGCTGCGATTTTATGCACCGGTTATAGCGACTTGTTAGAAAATAGCCGGCGGCTGGAGCTTGGAATAGATGTCATTCTTCAGAAACCGGTGGCCATGAATGTTCTCAGCCTGGCTATACGCGAAGCGCTGGCAAAAGAAAAAAATGAAAGACCGTTACCGGCCTAGTAAATATCCAAGGAGCATTTCACGCGATATCCGGACTTGATGACCTGCCCGCTCTTATTTCCATGGAAGCAGGAGCTTCAGTAACTTGGTCCCCAAGCTGGGGCTTGGGAACCAGTAGAAGCTCGCCAAATCGCAAGGGGATCAGTTACTCGAAAGCATCGAATTACAGTACCATCAAGAATGCTCGATCCCGTCGTCACGCCGAATGACCTGCAGCTCAGGCAGCGGGCAGGCCGTCAAGCAGAGATTTTTTTTGAATGGCCGTCATAATCTCGGCCGGTGCGGCATTGCCTCCGCTGAATTGAATAGCCACCGTTTTTCCGGCGAGCCGGTCACGGATCTTAATGGCGGCCCTGAGCGTTGCGGAACCGGCTCCTTCCGCCAGATTACGGGTGTGATGCGCGGCCAAGGCGATGCCTTCGTAAAGTTCTTCCTCTTGGAGCAGGACAAAATCATCCAATCCTCGGGAATAAATCCCGAAAGGTATTTCGTAGGCCGTACCGGTGGCTACACCACCGGCAAAGGTCGTATTTTCCGCCTTGACGATTTTTCCGGCCTTCCAAGATCGGAAGGCCGCGGAGGCGGCTTCGGCCTGGACGGCAATAACCTGAATATTCGGCCGAACACTTTTCAGGACCGTAATCGCCGCCGCGACTTCCGAACCCGCGCCCAACGGGACCAGCATAACTTCCAGATCGGGAAGTTCTTCCAAAATCTCCAGAAATCCGGTTCCGACTCCGTTGATCAACAACGGTTCATTGGCTGGATGGACAAAATACAGCCCTCTCTCTTTCCGTAATTCTTCCACTTTTTTTCCGGCTTCTTCAAAGGTGGCGCCCCACTCGACCAGTTCGGCCCCTGTATCGCGGATAGCTTGAACTTTCAGAGGGTTACTGTTTTCCGGCAGCACCACCACGGCATCCAGGCCGAAAATTCGAGCAGACGTGGCCACGGAAGTTCCGTGGTTGCCGGTGGAATAAGTGATCACGCCCTTGACCCCGGCCTTTTTTAAATGAAACATCAGGTTGATCCCGCCGCGAATTTTGAAAGTCCCGGTCAGGTTCTGGTTCTCGTGCTTGACATAGACTTCCGCGCCCACGAGTCGGCACAAGCTCTCGTACCTTCGTAAAGGGGTCGGATTGAGGTAAGGACGAATGATCTTTTTCGCCCGGATAGATTCGTTTAACGATATCGGATGATCCTTATAACCCGTGTCCATGGGATTCTCCTTGTTGATAAGACGAAAAAATTTTCGCTTTTTCTCCATGGTTTTCGCTTATTATGGTGGTGTTCGAAAGTTTCTTCGTTTTGAAATATCATTGTCATTTCGAGGAGCGGCCACAGGC
>JADFXS010000260.1 GCA_015233515.1 Deltaproteobacteria bacterium
GATCGCCAGGGTATGCTGCGGCGTGGCGACTTCTTTTGCCGCCACCATGCTGGGTACCTATCCAATCCTCCTGCATGGTTCGGATGAGCTGAAAAAGAAGTATCTGCCGCTGATCGCCAGTGGAGCCAAACTGGCGGCCTTTGCCTTGACGGAATCCACGGCCGGATCGGACGCCAGCGGTATCCAGACCAAGGCGGTGCGCGACGGGGACCATTACATCCTGAACGGTACCAAGCAATGGATCACCAATGCCGGGGAAGCCGATCTCTATTCGGTTATTGCCATGACCGACCCTAGTCGCGGCGCCCGGGGAGCAACTTTTTTTATTGTGGAAAAAGGCGATCCCGGTTTTTCATTCGGTAAAAAAGAAAAAAAGCTCGGCATCCGTTGTTCGTCCACCGGTGAACTGATCTTTAACGACTGCCGCATTCCGGCGGATCGAGTCATTGGCCGGGAAGGCTTTGGTTTTATCATCGCCATGCGGACCTTTGACAATTCCCGGCCCGGCGTGGGCGCCCAGGCCGTGGGGTTGGCCCAAGGGGCCCTCGAAGCCGCCGTGGAATTCGCGCGCACCAGAATTCAATTCGGTCAACCGGTCATCAGTTTTCAAGCCGTCCAGCATATGCTGGCCGACATGGCCACCCAGACCGAAGCCGCTCGGGCCTTGGTTTACGCCGCCGCCAGGTTTTTGGACACCGGACCCAAGGATGGATCCAAAATTTCCGCCATGGCCAAGCTCTTTCCCACCGATGTGGCCATGAAGGTCACCACGGACGCGGTTCAAGTCTTTGGCGGGGCGGGATACATGCGGGACTATCCGGTTGAAAAAATGATGCGTGACGCCAAAATTCTGCAAATTTACGAAGGCACCAATCAAATTCAAAGAAATATCATCGGCCTGGAACTAAATAAGGAATTTGGTCGAAGGAAAAAGTAATGAACATCGTCGTATGCATCAAGCAGGTCCCTGAGACTCATAACGTCCAGATAGACCCGGAGACCAAAACTCTGCGGCGAGCGGGAGTAGCCAGTATCGTCAACCCGTACGATATGTACGCGGTGGAAACCGCTCTGCGTCTCAAGGATCGCTTCGGCGGTACGGTAACGGCTCTGACCATGGGGCCGCCCCAGGCCGAAAGCGCCTTGAGGTCGGTTGTGGAATACGGCGTGGATGAAGTCATGCTCCTGTCCGACCGGGCTTTCGCCGGCGCAGATACATGGGCTACCAGTTATACCTTGTCAAAAGGCATCCAAAAAATTTCTTCCTTCGACCTGATCATCTGCGGGAAACAGGCTGTTGACGGCGATACGGCGCAGGTAGGACCGGGTTTGGCCGAACGACTTGATCTGTCGTTTGTATGTTTTGTCCGCAAGATAGTGGAAGCCGACCCTCAAGCCGGGCGGTTGGTCGTGGAAAGGATGATGGACGATGGTTATGATGTGGTGGAAACGCCTCTTCCGGCCTTGATTACCGTGGTCAAGGAAATCGGGGAACCACGAGTGCCATCCATCCGCGGCAAAATGAAAGCCAAAAAAATGGCTATCCCGGTTTTGGGCGCGGCGGACCTGGGGGTTGATCCCCAATCGATCGGTCTGGACGGTTCTCCCACAAGGGTAGTGGACGTTTTCGCCCCCAAGCCCCGGGGCCGGAGGATGAAAATCGAAGGTCCGGCTGAAGGACAGGCCGGACGTTTGCTGTCCATCCTGGCCGAAGAGAAAATAATAACCATGGATATCCGATCATGACCCTCGAAATTAATAAAGATCTATGCACCGGCTGCGGCGCCTGCGTGGAGGCCTGTCCTTTTGGAGCTCTTTCGTTGGCTGACGATCTGGCCAAGGTGGACGAAAACTGTAATTTATGCGGGGCTTGCGAAAATGTATGCCCGGCGGGGGCCATCGCCATCACTCGGCAAACCAGGGAAATAGCTCAAGGTTTCGGAGGCGTTTGGGTTTTTGCCGAACAACGCCGCGGCCGGCTGGCCGGGGTGGCCTTGGAACTGCTGGGTGAAGGCCGGCGTTTGGCGGAAAAATTGAAAACAGACGTGTCGGCGGTCCTGTTCGGTCAAGACGTTCGCGACCAGGTGAACATCCTGTGGGCCCATGGGGCCGATCGGGTATATCTGGCCGAGGCCGCCGATCTTGCCGATTTCACTGACGATCTGTACTCCGGGCTTTTGATCGCCCTGCTCCGGAAATATAAACCGGAAATAGTCCTGTGCGGGGCCACGGCCATGGGGCGTTCCTTTTTTCCGCGAGTCGCCCAGGCCCTGCATACGGGACTGACCGCGGATTGCACCGGCCTGGATATTCGTCTGGAAGATCGCTTGCTGCTCCAGACCCGCCCGGCTTTTGGCGGCAATATCATGGCCACGATCCTTTGCCCCAGCCACAGACCCCAGATGGCCACGGTCCGACCCAAAGTCATGAAGCCTCTGCCGGCCCGATCCGATCGGACGGGAGAGCTAATAGAAATCAACCTGAATGACTATGGGTTGGTGAAACGAACCCGCATCCTGGAATCCATTCAAGCCTTGACCGATAAAGTGAATTTGGCTGAAGCGGATGTGATCGTTTCCGGGGGACGTGGTCTCGGTTCGGCTAAAGGCTTTGACTTGATCCGGGAACTGGCGGACCGGTTAGGCGGAGTGGTGGGGGCCTCTCGCGGCGCGGTGGATTCCGACTGGATATCCTACGCCCACCAAGTCGGGCAGACCGGCAAGACGGTTTCCCCGAAGCTTTACATTGCCTGCGGCATTTCCGGGGCGGTCCAGCATTTGGTCGGGATGCAATCATCGAACGTTATCGTGGCCATTAACAAGGATCCGGGCGCTCCGATCTTTGATGTGGCCGATTATGGCTTGGTTGGGGACCTGTATGAGATACTGCCCGCCATGATCAGGCGGTTATGACTCAAATCAGTAGCAATTCGTTACCTTCGAGCAACAAGGCACAAAAATCCTTGCTGCAACGCTCGTTTCCCTATTTTCACTCCTCGACGTATTGTGTAATACGCCTGCGGGCCAAAATCGGTCCAACTTCGCGTTTCGCTAAGGATTTTTGCGCCTGATCCGCGACTATACGATAAATTTGGGTAAGTGAATGCTCTTGACGGAACCTAACCTTGTGAAATATAACAGGTGACCATTAACGGTCCAGGAGGTAATTATTTGAGCCAGTCTAATGAGGTGGTATATATAACCGGGGCTTCCCGGGGCATAGGCCGAGCCACGGCGTGGCGATTGGCCAAACCGGGGACCGTGATCATTATTAATCATTTCGATCCGGAATCATCGGCGGCCGAAGAAACATTGGCCGGTATAATCGAACGAGGAGCCGCCGGCGAAATTCATTATTATTCCGTGGCCGACAGGGCGGCGGTAGAACAGCATTTCGGAAAAATCGTCGAAAAATACGGCCGACTGGACCTTTTGATCAACAACGCCGGAATAATCCGAGACGGATTGGCCTTACGCCTGAAGGAAGAAGACTGGGATTTGGTCCTGGCCGTGAATCTGAAGGGTGTATTCATCTGTTCCCAGGCCGCGGCCAAGATCATGATCAAGCAACGTTCCGGCAGTATTGTAAATGTTTCCTCAATTGTCGGTGTGACCGGCAACCCCAGCCAGGCCAACTACTCGGCGGCCAAGGCCGGAGTCATCGGCCTAACCAAAACCCTGGCCAAGGAACTCGCCTCGCGAAATATCAGAGTCAACGCCGTGGCGCCGGGTTTTATCGAAACGGACATGACCTCGAAACTCCCGGAGCAAGCCCGCCAGGCTTTCCTGACCGCGATCCCTCTAGGCCGGGCAGGACGGCCTGAAGACGTCGCCGAGGGCATCTCCTTTTTAGCTTCAGAAGCGGCTTCGTATATCACCGGCCAGGTTTTACACATAACTGGTGGTTTATCCATGTGACCTTAAAAGGGCGAACCCTAACGGTCCTAATTTTTTGGAGGCTTAAGAATGTCTATTCCCGAAAGAGTAAAACAGATTGTGGCCGATCAGCTCGGCGTTGACTTGTCGGATGTCACCCCGGAAGCGTCTTTTGTGGACGACTTGGGGGCGGACTCCCTCGACCGAGTGGAGTTGATCATGGCCATGGAAGAAGAATTCGACATAAAAGTTGATGATCAGGATGCGGAAAAAATTAAAACCGTAGGCCAATTGGCCGACTTTATAGTTAATCTCAAAAAGAATTAAGGATTTTCAGTGGAAAAATCTGGCCGCAGACGGGTGGTTGTCACCGGTATCGGAATTGTCTCACCGCTAGGCGTAGGTCTGGAAAACAACTGGGATGCGCTTATGGCCGGCCGGAGCGGTATTGGTCCCATCACCAATTTCGACGCCACTGGTTTCAGAAGCAGAATCGCCGGCGAAGTTCGGGACTTTAATCCCGATAACTTTATGGATAAGAAATTGGTGCGGCGGATTGACACGTTTGTGCAATTCGCCGTAGCCGCGGCCCGCATGGCCATGGCCGATAGCGGCCTGGCCATGACTTCTGAAATTCAGGATCGGGTCGGTTGCGTTTTAGGCTGTGGGCTGGGCGGCTTAGGCACCTTGGAAAAGTCTCATACTGTTCTTATGGAAAAAGGGCCCGATCGTATCAGTCCGTTCTTCATCCCCATGCTCATCGGCAACATGGCCCCGGGCATCATATCTATCGAATTCGGGGCCAAGGGCCCTAATCTTTGTGTCTCCACGGCTTGCGCGGCCGGCACCCACGCCATCGGTCAAGCGGC
>JADFXS010000261.1 GCA_015233515.1 Deltaproteobacteria bacterium
CCTCCGTGAGTTTTTCGATACTGTCGTTGGAAGCTTTTATCTCTTCCAAGGTTGGGTCCAGTAAGAAAAAATAAAATAAAGCTCCCAAAAGGATAATTGTCCCGAAGAAGATACCCATTTTGTGTGGCCTTTGGAGCTTTTCCAGCTTTTGCCAAGGTAGATTGATCTTGGATGGGGCCATGATCTACTTCTTGTCCTTTTGGGGGTCCTTTTTGTTCTTCTCGGCCGCTGCTTGTTCCGCGGCGGCTTGTTCCTCCGGCAGACTAATCGCACACGTTATTTGAAAACTTTTCAGGCGCAGTTCCTTGGCCATTTCCTGGGCGGAACGTACCAGTTCCACATCCTTGAAAATGTTGTAGGACTTCTTCTCACCGCTATCGGGGTTCTCGCTCACCGTCCCGGTGATTCCTCCCAAATTAGCCATGAACTCGGCCACTGTTTCGTTATCTATGGCTTTCCCTTTAAGGTTCAGCTTGTTTTTGTCGGTATCCAGTCCGTCCAGCCAGGCCTTATTTTGAGGTATCCGCTTGCTGACCTGTTCCAGCACCAGGGTCGGTCCGCGTCGATTGGCTTCCAGTTCGAAGATTATCTTGATTCTATCTTCCAGTAATGCTTCTTCCTTTTTCAGCCCTTCGGCATCCTTGACTTTATCCTGAAGTTTGGCCACCTGGTCGGTCAAATCAGTTTTCTTACCGGCCAATTCCGTGGCTTCCCTATTTTTCCACAAATAGACGCCGGTCATGACCACGATCATAAAAACGATCGTCAGGATAAAAATAGACACCTGCATCCGGATATTTTCCTTACGCCGAAAAGTCCGGACCGGGAGGAGGTTGATCCTGATCAAATCTGTTCCCCCCTACGTAGAGCCAACCCCAAACAAATGGTCGCCTGGGGGCCGAGGTATTCAATATAAGTAGGATCGAAACGTTTCGGATTTATCCCGATTTTCTCAAAAGCATTGAAAAGATGGCTCGGGACGCCGAATTCTTTTTCCAGATAGCCGGTCAAACCGGGAAAACGACAAGAACCGCCGCTCAAATATATGGCCTTCAAGCGCTCACGGGGATAACTGGCTTCCATGAAATCCACCGTCCGTCGCATCTCCGTCACCCAGTTCCCGACAGCTCGTCCAATGATTTCACTGACGGCTTGCGGGTCTTCCGGCTCCACCCCCCCCATCTTGATGGCTTCCGCGGTCTCGTAATCCACATTCAAACGATCTTGAATTTCACCGGTAATCCTGGCGCCGCCGATGGCGGCGTCCTTGGTCAACAAGGACATACCTTCCTTGATGGTGTTGATGTTCATTTTATTAGCCCCGATGTCGATCAAGGCCACGGTGTCCTTCAATTCGGGGTGGGTGTGCGTAAAGGCGTTTTCCAGGGCGAAGACGTCCACATCTATGACCGTGGGTTTCAACTTGGCCTCTACCAACAGGTTCATGTAGGCATCGATGACATCTTTTTTGGCGGCGACCAGAATGACGTCCATTTGATCTCCGCCGCCGCCGCCGCTTTCGCCCAGTATCTGAAAATCGACATTGACTTCACTGATATCGAAAGGAATAAACTGCTCCGCTTCCACTTCGATATTCTTGACCAGTTCTTCCCGGGTAGTCGTGGGCAGCTTGATTTTTTTAATAATCACCGAATTGCCCGATATGGAAGTACAGACACTTTTTAATGATATTTTTAGGGCTTTTAGCAGATTTTTGATAGCGCTCACCACAACTCCCTGCTCGCGGATTTCACCATCCTCGATGGCCGACGGCGGGAGTTGGGCCATGCCCACCATTTCCAGTTGGAGCCCGGCCTTACTTTGATTCAGAACCAGAGCCTTGATGGAGTGAGACCCAATGTCCAGTCCTAATACGGACTTAGTTGAAGCGAAAATTCCCACGTGACATACTCAACTTTATCCGACGATTATTCGTCATCGGAAAAAATCTTGTCCTTGTCTTCAAGGGAATAACCAAGGGCCAAGATTATCTTGCGTTTGGTCTCCATGCGACAGCTCTTGCCACCCTCGATGCGATCGATAGTCAAAGGAGAGACTCCAGCTTTACGGGCCAACTCGGCCTTACTCATCAAGAGTTGCTCGCGGATGGCCTTTAACGAATTGGCGCCCAATTTTTCGCCCCCCTCAACCTGTTAACCTATTAATAAATAATAATGAATGTTGCTTTCTCCGCCACACGACCCTTGGACTTTCTTCGGGGCCTCAGGTGGTTCATATTTGAGCATTTATATGCTCCAATGTCAAGCATTTTGTTTTAATTTATCATATATTTTAATAACTTATACCTTATGTGGTGTGAAAGTTTTCCATAAACACAACATATAGAGGCCATTAAGGCACATTAAGGTCAGTTAACTCAGATTATACATAGTAATTTTCTGAATGATCGCCGGGAAACCGAGGCAGACAAACAAGCGCAACCGATAGTGAATACAACAAATTTACCATGAATAGAATTTGGCCTTTACAAGGAGCCGAGCGTCTAATAGTATATTCTGTAATTGATTAAAGATCCGTGACGTCGCTCGGCCAAACCCCGAACGCCAGTATCCGGCGTCGAACGTCTCCGAGCGGACAACCCGAGGCAAAAAATTATGACCTTATTTTCTTCCAAATCAACGGCGGTCCCTACGATGGAAGTATCGGATAAAGACCCGTTGACCATTAAAGATCGTAAAAGCACATTACGTGAATACGGCGAAGTAATCGCCCTGGCCATTCTGTTGGCGCTATTTGTCCGGACCTTCATGGTGCAGGCTTTCAAGATACCTTCCGGTTCCATGCTACCAACCTTACAAATCGGCGACCATATACTGGTGATCAAATCTATTTACGGTATTCGCCTACCGTTTGTAAACAAGGTCATCATTCCGATAAAAACTCCAGAACGTGGCGATATCATTGTTTTTATTTATCCGGTAGATCCAAGCAAGGACTTCATTAAAAGAGTGGTGGGATTACCGGGGGACAAGGTGGAGGTTCGCAACCGGAAGGTATATATCAATGATAGTCCGGCGCCGAGCGATCATGGTTTTTACGATGATCCGGACCTGTATCCGGTCATGGTCAAACCTCGGGACGAGTTCGGCCCTTTGGTGGTTCCCCCTAACAAGTATTTTGTTATGGGAGACAACCGCGACCACAGTTACGATTCCCGATTCTGGGGATTTGTGGACATCGAAGCCATTCGGGGTAAGGCTTTCATGATCTACTGGTCTTGGGATTCGGATAACTGGCGGCCACGGTGGAATCGCCTGGGCTCCTTTCTGGAATAGCCGGAATCAAGGCCTAGGGCCAGGACTCAGCCGACTATCGATCCGCTGAAATCAAATCTTTATCGAGACCTCTTCCTCCTTTGACCACCGAAGTCATGGAGGGAGATTGAATTTCAGCGAGCCGGCGAGAAGCCGGAATGCTCTTTTCATCGTCCATGGTCATGATATCAAGTCACGCTCAATATCTTTTGGGCGTAACCAAATATGATTCGACTTGACGGAAACCCGGCTGGATGGTACCGTCGGGTCCACGTTACGAGATAAACTTGCTATTTTGACTTTTACCCGGCCGGAGGCCTGATCTTGCCGCTTAATCGGAAAGACATGTTAGGTTTAGCGGACCTGTCTGCCGATGAGATCGCCCTGATCCTGGATACCGCGGAAAATTTCAAGGAGATTTCTGAACGGGACATCAAAAAAGTTCCGACGTTGCGGGGAAAGACGGTCATTCTCTTTTTCCATGAAGCCAGCACTCGAACCAGGACCTCATTCGAAATAGCCGCCAAACGGTTAAGCGCCGATACTTTAAGCCTGTCAACCGTTGCTTCCAGCCTGACCAAGGGAGAAACCATTATCGATACCGTCAAAAATCTGGAAGCGATGAAGCCTGACGCCTTGATCATTCGGCATTCTTCCAGCGGAGTCCCTCATCTCCTGGCCGCCCGAGTCGGTTTTACGGTTATCAACGCCGGTGATGGGGCTCATGAACACCCGACACAAGGCCTTTTGGACATGATGACCATGCGGCAAGTTAAAGGTCGCCTGAACGGACTCAAGGTAACCATCACAGGCGATATTCTCCACAGTCGGGTCGCCCGCTCCAACATCCTGGGCCTGACGAAAATGGGCGCTCGAGTCAGTTTGGCCGGTCCACCTTCCATGCTGCCTCCCGGTTTGGAGCAGTTTGGGGTCAGGGTTTTTACTCGTCCGGAACCGGCTTTGGAAGCGGCGGACGTAATCATGATGCTGCGTATCCAAATGGAACGGCAGCAAGATCGTTTGTTCCCTAGCCTGCGGGAGTATGCCAAGGTTTACGGCCTGACCCCCGCGAGAGTGGCTTTGGCAGGCCCTCAGGCGATCGTCATGCATCCCGGCCCGCTGAATCGCGGTGTGGAAATATCATCGGAAGTGGCCGACGGCCCCAATTCCGTTATTTTGGATCAAGTTACCAATGGATTGGCTGTTCGCATGGCTCTGCTGTATTTGCTTATCGATGCGGGGGAACGCATATGAGGCTGCTGATTGCCGGCGGCCGCGTCGTTGATCCGAGTCGTAATATCGATGACGCTTTGGATATCCTGATAGATGACGGTCGAATCAAAGATCTGGTTAGACCTGGACAAGCGGATTCCTGGGCCCAGCCGGATCAGGTGATATCCGCTGCCGGCCGAGTGGTGGTTCCCGGCTTGATCGATCTCCACGTG
>JADFXS010000262.1:0-2506 GCA_015233515.1 Deltaproteobacteria bacterium
GTAATATTTGAAGTGAAATTGAATAATTATCGATTATTTCATGGAAAATATATGAAGGAATTATTAAAAAAGATGCGGGATGTTGCTTAAGATTACTTCATGACGATTATTGGTAAATAAAATGGGGATATCGGAAAAAAAGATAAGCATCAGTCGGCTGCTCTTCGGGGTGATGGCTACTTTAGCGGTTTTAACGATTTTGGCTGTCGGGTATATGGTTATTGCTCTGGGGACTCATTTATTTAAGGTCGAGGCCGAACGTCTGAGAGAAAACTATGTCCGGGAACAGAAGCAGGTTTTAAAAAGTGAAGTGGAAAAGGTTTTTGATTTCATAAATTTCCAATATCTCAAGACTGAAAATCGATTGAAAAACTTAATTCAAACCCGTACTTATGAGGCCCACGCCATTGCGATCAATCTGTATAGAGAAAATTATGGAAAAATGAGCAAAGCGGAACTGGAAAAAAATATTCTGGATGCTCTGCGCCCTATCCGATTCAACAATGGTCGTGGTTATTATTTTGCCACGGATTTTGAAGGGGTTGAAATTCTTTTCGCGGATCATCCTGAATATGAAGGGAAAAATATTCTAGACCTTCAAGATGCCAAGGGCGCTTATGTGATACGCGACATGATTGATCTTACAAAGCGTGAACAAGAAGGATTTTATAAATATTATTGGTCCAAGCCGAATTCCCCCGGACGAGACTTTCCCAAGATCGCATTTATCAAACGCTTTGCGCCCTTTAATTGCTTTATCGGTACCGGCGAATACATTGACGATGTCGAGCGAGATATACAAGAGGAAGTTTTAGAACGGATCGGCAAAATTAGATTCGGCCAAAATGGTTATATATTTGTGGTCAGTTATGATGGCACGACTCTTATGAACAGCGTCCAGCCGGAATTGATTGGAAAAAATATTTGGGAGATGACGGATCCTCATGGAGTGAAGGTCATTCAACAAGAGCGTCGAGCCGTTGAAAAACCTGAAGGAGATTTTATTTACTATGAATGGGAGAAACCCACGACCGGAAAGATAACGCCAAAAGTGACGTTTATGAAGGGATTTCCCCAGTGGGGTTGGATGATCGGCGGCGGCGCCTATACAGATGAAATTGAATCGGAAATCTTGACTCGAGAAGTAGAAATTAAAGATAATGCAAGAAATTATCTAAATACCCTAGGAATATTTCTTATTATCATACTATTAGTAATTTTGGTATTTTCGTATGTTATTTCTTTTTATTTCAAGCAAGCTCTAAATATATTTTTATCGTTTTTTAAAAAAATGGAAACAGGCGGCGAGCCGATCGATACGGAGAAACTCTTTCTCCATGAGTTTATGGTTCTTGGGCAATCGGCAAATTTAATGCTGTTGAAACGTCAACAAGCTGAATACGATTTGCAGCAAAGCAAAACCAATCTGGAAATCATTTTTAAGATTGTGCCCACGGGAGTAGGAGTTATAATCAACGGAAAAATCGAGCGAGTCAACAATCGTTTATCTGAAATGACCGGTTTTCCTCAAGAGGAGTTAATCAATAATAGCCCTCGAATTTTTTATGCAACTCTTGGCGACTTTGAATATGTCTACCAGGAGATACTAAGTCAGATTATAAAGTATAAAACCAGCACTATTGAAACCCGCTGGCAACATAAACAAGGCGCGATTATCGATGTTCTTTTAAATTCGTCGCCGGTCGACAAAAATTCAATTTCTTCCGGAATTGTTTTTAGCGTTCTAGATATAACCGATTCCAAACGATCAAAAACCTTACTCGAGGAGAGTGAACAACGGTTTCGCCTGGCTTTTAAAACCAGTCCGGACGCCATCGCTATCCATAGATTGGTCGATCTGATTTGTGTCGATATCAATGACGGGTTTACCAACATTACCGGGTTCGCTCGCGATGAAATTATCGGAAAGGCTTCTCTTGATGTTAACCTCTTTCCCAACCCGGAAGAGCTGAGTCGGCTGCGGCAAGGTCTTTGGGAAAAAGGTTACATAAAAAATCTGGAGGCGCAAGTCCAACGCAAGGACGGTTCCATTATCTCCGGATTATTATCAGCCAACATAATTTCGTTAAAAGGCGTTAGACATATTATTTCCATCACCCGCGACATAAGCGAACTGAAGAAATCCGAGGAAGATAAACTCAAACTGGAAAAGCAGCTCCGGCAAGCTCAAAAAATGGAAGCCATCGGAACGCTTGCTGGAGGAATTGCCCATGATTTCAATAACATTTTGGCAGCGATCATCGGGCACGCCGAACTGGCTTTATTGCCTAGCCCCGCGGACTCCAAACAAAGAAAAAACCTGGAACATATTTTAAAGGCCAGCCAAAGAGCCAAGGAACTTGTTCAGCAAATTCTCGGTTTCAGTCGGCAAGGAGAGACCAACTTGCGAATAATCGATCTTGCGCCTATTATCGATGAAGCTATGAAACTTTTAAGGTCCTCCCTACCGACGACCATTGAAATTCACTCCAAAATTGAACCTAAA
>JADFXS010000262.1:2525-4116 GCA_015233515.1 Deltaproteobacteria bacterium
CCTTAACCATTCTTGGCAATGCTACGCAAATCCATCAAATATTATTCAATCTATGCACAAACGCCGCCCATGCCATGCGCGATAAACCGGGAATCTTGGAAATCGGGCTTTCATCCATGGTCAATGACCAAAATTCCACACCTTTTTTACCGCAATTGCCATCCGGCCTGTATGGCCGATTGACCGTCAAGGACACCGGTCGAGGCATGGATGAAGGTCTTCTTAATCGAATATTCGATCCTTTTTTTACGACTAAAGGCCCAGGCGAAGGTACGGGAATGGGGCTTTCCGTAGTCTACGGCATCGTCAAAAGTTACGGCGGTGAAATAATCGTGGACAGTGAAGTCGGAAAAGGCTCGGCCTTCCACGTTTACTTTCCGCTGATCATGGCTGAAATTATCGAAGTGCCTGAAGCGGCTTCTCAACTTCACCCTAAAGGGCACGAACATATTCTGCTGGTCGACGACGAAGAAGATTTAGTGGAAATTGGTATCGAAACGCTTCAACACTTTGGTTATCAAGTTACCGGACAAACTTCAAGTGTTGAAGCGTTGGCTCTGTTTCGAGAGCAACCCGAATACTTTGACGTGGTCATTACCGACCAGACCATGCCGCAAATGACCGGTATCGAACTGGCGGCGGAGATCAATAAAATCCGCGCCGATATTCCGGTTATCCTTTGTACTGGTTTTAGCCACCAAATCTCCCAGGAAACCGTCTTCGGAGACGGCATCAAGCATCTGCTTATGAAGCCTTATGTTTTACGGGATGTCGCGAAACTGGTCAGGTCGGTGCTAGACCATGAAAATTGAAAAATCAGCTTTTATATGGGGATGATTGTTGCTGAAAACGTAGCTGCTTTCTTGCGCGGCCATACGCCGCCCAGTAGAGTGGTTTGAGCCGGAAATGTCGACCGGGTCGACGTTTTATAATCTCAGCCGGTTTTCTTTAAGCTTTTTATCGGCATTATCGGGCTGACCTGATCCACGGTCAAAGTGATCGCGCCGAAATCTTCTTCGACCCGGCCGGCCAGAATATAGGGGCGGCCCCAATCGAGCATGTGACAGAATCGTTGATAGACTCGCGGAAAAAAAGTTGTTTCCACCACTCCGGTTTCATCCTCAAAGGTGAGGAACTCCATTTTTTCGCCGGTTTTGGTTCCGACGATCTTGCCGGTGATAAGCCATCCGGCCAGGCGCACCCGCCGGCCGAGCCGACCGGCCAGGTGGGCGGCTTTCACCAGGCCTGAGGGCAGAGCGTCGGTGAATAAAACCATGGGATGGCGATCCGTCAGAAAGCCGAGGACGGCGAATTGCCGGCGCAGGCGTTCCAACTCGCTGCCGGGCGGAAATTCCGGAGCGGATTCCGTCGTCGATTCGGTGAAAAGGGTATCGATCGGCGTTTTTTTCACGACTTTCAGGCTCTTGGAACGCCGGCGGACAAGTTGCCAGAGTAACCCGGCGTGGTCGCCGGCCGGACCCAGGGAATCAAAAGCTCCAGCGTGGATAAGGGCCCGTGTTTCCGGCTCGTCGGGTTTCACTCTCGCCAGGAAATTATCCGGATCGCGATAAAGGCCTCGGGGCCTCTCGGC
>JADFXS010000262.1:4147-4718 GCA_015233515.1 Deltaproteobacteria bacterium
GGTTTCCTCGCTTAACTCCTTGATGGATTGCAGTCCGACGCGGACGGCTTGGTCGTTTCCTTGCCAGCGAATTTCGCTTTGATTGACATCCGGCGGCAAGATCGTCAGGCCCAGGCGCCTGGCCTCGGAGACATAGGCAAAGGTGCTATAGAATCCCCCTTGGTTGCTGATCACCGCCGCCATGAATTCCGCCGGGGAATGCACCTTCAAATAGGCGGCCTGGAACGAAACCCGGGCATAGCTGGCGCTGTGGGGCTTGCAGAAGGAATAGCCGCTGAAACTCATGATCATTTTCCAGATGGCCAGAATTTGGGGGTCAGCCACGCCGCGCTGCCTGGCCCCGTCGATAAAGCGAGCCTGATAGTCGCGCAGGGCCATTTCCTTGTCCTTCTTGGACATGACTTTTCGGAGGCCGTCCGCGTCGGCGTGGGAAAATCCGGCCAGGGACCTGGCGACCTTGGAGACATCCTCTTGATAAACCATTATTCCGAAGGTTTCGTCCAAAAGGTCCTCCAACAGTGGATGCAGGGGCTCCCAGGCTTCGCCTTTGAGCCGGCGCAGATATTCCCGG